>SHNG01000194.1 GCA_004295005.1 Gammaproteobacteria bacterium | reverse complement strand
TGCCTTCCACCGCAATGCCCGTTGCCACCACCGGCAGGCCACAGCTCATGGCCATGGTGACCTTGCCCTTGACCCCGGCGCCGTAGCGGATCGGTGCAATCGAGACGCGACAGCCATCCAGCCAGGGACTGATGTCCTCGACGAACCCGTGCACACGAATCGATTCGCTGGCCAGTTGCCGGATGGCCGGCGTGACCTTGCTGCCGATCACGTGCAGGTTGACCTCCGGCAGGCGCTGGCGCACCAGCGGAAACACCGCTTCGGCAAACCAGACCACGGCGTCGATGTTGGGCGGATGCTGGAAACCCCCGACAAACAACAGGTCCTTGCGGTCGGCGAAGGGCGCCTTGCTGCCGTTCACCTCGTGCACCAGGGCCAGCACATCGACCTTCACGTTCGGCGCATCCACGGCCAGCAGTTCGCGTTCGCTGCTGCTCACCACCAGGGTCAAATCACAGTCGCGCATCACCGCCAGCTCCTGGCTGCGCGTTTCCTGGGCGTGGCGCAAGAGGTCGGCTCGACCCTGCAACTCGGCGGCGCGCGTCTCGCGCAGATAGTGCAGATCCACGGTGTCGAAGATCAGGCGTGCACGCGGCGCATACAGGCGGGCGAGGCCGATGAACTCGCGCGCCACGTAATGGCGCGACAGCACGATGGCGTCGAACTCGGCGGCGCGCTTGCGGAACAAGGCAACCGGTTCGCAATGCCAGGGATGGTGCAGTACTTCGATGCCCAGTTCCTGCAAGGTTGCGGTGTAGCCTTCGACCCAGGCGCGATTGCTGGCCATGAAGGTCACATGGCATCCCTCTTCGCGCAGCACGCGCATGAGGTTGACCATGCGCAGCGAACCGGCATCGTGATCGGCTGCCGGGGTCACCGCATCGATGATGAGGATGCGTCGGCGCGCACGATGGCTGGCGGCCAGGTGGATGGCGGTACCGGCTTGCGGTTGCGAGCGAAGTGCGTCCTTCCACTTGTCGACGAACTTCTGCCGGTTGATGGGCTGGAAGCGCTTCATGCCGCTGGCGGTATCGGTGCCGGCGGTGATGCCTTCGAAATGAATGACCCACGAACTGGGTTCATAAATGACCTTGAGCCCGTGTGCACGCACGGCAAAGGCCAGGTCGGTGTCTTCGTAGTAGGCCGGCGCATAGCGCGTGTCGAAACCGCCGAGCTTCTCGAACAGCCTTCTGCGCAGCAGGATCGCCGCGCCCGAGCAGTAATCGACCTCGCGGCGAAAACCGAAGTCGGTATCGTCCGGGTCCTCGAAACGCCCGTAATTCCAGCCGGAGCCGTCGCTGAAGATGATGCCGCCGGCTTCCTGCAGGCGACCGTCCGGGTAGACCAGGCGCGAACCGACCAGGCCGGCATCCGGCACCTCGGCGAACACGCGCAGAAGTGCTTCCAGCCAGCCCGCGGTCACCAGCGTGTCGTTGTTGAGAAACAGCACGAACTCGCCGCGTGCCATGGCCGCGCCGGCATTGCAGGAGCCGACAAATCCCAGGTTTGCCGCATTGCGCAGCACGCGAATGCCACCGATCTCGGCAAGGTGCTTGCCGGTTTCATCGCTGGATTGATCATCCACCACGATGACCTCGAAGGAACCCGCGCCCGCATGCTCGGCAAGCGAGCGCAGGCAGGCGGCGCTGTAGGCAATCTTGTTGTACACCGGAATGACAATGGAAACCTGCGGCGCGTCGCTGCACGGCACGCTGAAAGGCGAGAACGCGTTGCCGGGCGCGGGATAGCTGCGCGCGTGACGCAGTGGCTTGGCGGGCTTGAGTTCACGCAGTACGCGCGACCAGGTTCCGCCCAACCCATGCTGGGCAAGGCTGCCACGAAGGCGGCGCGTCTGCGCGACCAGGCGCTGCGAGCGGAATGCCAGCGATGCGCGCACACGCGACAGGAATGTCCGCAGCGGTTCACTGCGCCGCCACAGGCGACTGGCCAGCATGGGGCGCAAACGCTTCACTTCGGCATCGAGTTTCAACGCCCAGGCGGTGCGCACTTCAACTTCCTTCTCCAGCGAGGCCAGTTGATGGCGGGCCAGCTCCAATTCGCGGTTTTGCGCATGACCCCATTCGCCACGGCGTTCGCTTTCCGCACGCAAGGCGAGGATTTCGGCATCCAGTTCCCGGCGCTGGCGTTGCGCGCGCAGCAAGTCCTCGCTGTACGCGGCGCGCACCTGGGCATCGATGGCGGATGTGCCCAATGCATAGCGCATGGGTTCCTGGGCGGGCAGGTCGAGCACGGAGGCATATGCGGCCGCCATGACCTCAAGCCCGGGCTCGCGTTGCGTGGCCAGGTGTTCACGTACGCGATCCAGCAGCGGGCGCTGGCCGGACAGCGCGACGATCCGATCAACAATGGCATCCGCATTTGCATCAACGAGGAAGCCATTCGCGCCATCGTCGATGCGTTCCGCATAGGCACCCATGCGCGTGGCGATCACCGGCCAGCCGAGATCGCGCAGTTCCGAGAGCATGTAGCCAAAGGTCTCCGCCACCGTCGGCAACAGCATGGCCGCATCCGGAGCAAGTCGGGCGAGCAGGGCAGGAAGTTCCTCGCGTCGGTAGTCGAGCAGGATATGCACGCCGTCCATGCCGAAGAATTCATGCGCATCGCCACCCGCGCCGAGCAGGAAGACCTCGGCATGCCCACGCAAGCGCGGCAATACCTGCTCAAGCAGCAAGGCGCCCTTGCCGGCGCGCACACGGCCGGGCATGACAAGGCGCAGTTTCCCGCGCGCTATTGGCGCAGCGGCGCGTGGTGCCTGCACCGGCCATGCGCCCAGTCCATGCGCGATGACTGTTGTCGCCAGGGATGCCAGCTCGGGCGCAAGTCGCAGATCGTTGGCGAGCGCGGAGCGGCTGGGTGCAATCAATTGTGCATTCGCCGCAAGAAGCGCGTTCACCACGCCATCGCGCAGTGCCTTCCAATGCGCGGGATCGGTGTTGGCAAAAATTCGATCCGTGTCGGTCGCGGCCAGATCATCCCGTCGCTGCGCCTCATCAAAGCGCAAGTGCGGATCGCTGAAATCCCGATGCAACACCGGCCAGAGCGGATAGTGATCGTGCACGATGCGGGTGGTGGGAAGCCCGCTGCGCAGCGCATCCAGGCTGTGTCCGATCAGCGAGGAAACAATCACCGCATCGATGCTGTGGCGGGCAATCAGCTCGGCAAGCAAGGTGCGATAACCGGCATTTTCCAGCGCGGTATCGGCAATGGGCTCGGGCAGGGCCAATCGCTGAAGGGGGGGGCCATTCAAGCCGCCATCGTGGAGCTCCAGCCATTCGCCGTGGCACTTTCGTGCGTGGCTGCCGCAGGATTTCAACACCAGGTGATGGGCCTGATTGAAGCTCTTGCAGAAATCGCGTACCCAACGTTCGGCACCACCGCCCCAGCCGTGCAGGACATGCAGGATCACCGGGCGTGCATCGACGCCGGCAAGGCCGGGAAGCGCGGCGGAGTCCAGTGCCAGCGCCAGGTGTGCGCGTAGTTCCGCCAGTGGCGAGGGCGGCAGCGGATCACGCGGATCGCCGGGTGATACCTCGTGCAGCAACGGCCGCCCAGCAGCAACATAGAGGTGATCCAGCAGCACGCGACGCAGGCCGGGTGCGTCCGGACTTGCAAGCCGAAGGCCATGCCAAGCCGAAGCCAGCGGCGACAGAGAGGGCAGATCGATCAATTGCCTGCGCGCGTGGGCAAAGCACAGCGCATCGATGCGCGTTGCGCTTTCCCCGCAATGCAACCCAGCGGGCACGGGGCAGCGCAAGGCTTCGAGGTTGTCGAGCGCTCCGGCAGCGAGAACCCGGTCTTCTTCCAGCGCGCGCAGCAGGCGCGGCAAGGCGGCGGGCGGCAGTTGCGCATCGCTGCGCACGATCAGCAAGTGCTTGTTTGGCAGGCGCTTGCTGATTGCGCGGGCCAAGGCTTCCGGCGCCAGGCCATCAAGCTCGGCGAAACGCAAGGCGTCGGCATGTCCGGCCAAGCCCGCGCTGCTGCCACAAAGGATGAGTCCAGGCGGCCGGACAAGCTGGGCAAGGGTCGCGCCCAACCAGTCTTCGCTGCAGGCAATGGCGCCATGCACACACAGGTGGATGCCATCCGGCGACACGTTCTGCACGGCGTTCCAGCTTGCTTCGGGTCGCGAATTATCCCGAAAGCCGTGGTGAAGTGCCATTTTTTGCCGACAGTGGCATGCGTAATCGGGAGCGCGGTGTATGCTCCCTTGGCCCGAAACCAATGCGCCCGCACTCATGCTCGCCAAGCCATTTCGCTGCCTCTTGCTCCTCACTGTGCTGTCTGCCTTGCCGTGGACAGGGCCGACAATGGCCGATGGCTCCAACAAGTGGCGCTTGGAGTTCAGCGGCGCGGCTGAATCCGCCGGCGAAATCGTGCTTGAGATTGCCGCGTCCCACGAAACGCCCATCGAGGTGAAGGCCGTGATCGACGGCAACGATGGCGAAAATCATGTGGCGCGCAAGGTCAAGCGGGCGATTGACCGGCAGGCGGGGCGCATCGTGGATGCCGAGCTCGATGATGGAGAGGACGTATTGGTGAAGCGGCACTTGTTTCGCCAGTTCTCGATCCGCGTGGTATCGAATACGGTGAAGGGCGTGCGTATCCGTTTCGATCCGGAATGAATGCGCAGTCCCGTTGCGGGGAACAGAATCCTGTGAGGCAAAGATGAGGATCCATGGTGATGAGACAGCGACTTGTGCCCATGATGTTTTGGCTGCCGATGCTGGTCGCGTGCTCGGCCACCGCGCCATCAAATGGTGGCGAAACAGCAACCACACCCGTCGTGGCGACTGCCGCGGTGATTGACGCAGAGTCGCTTGCGTCCCATCACTGGCGCCTGCAACGCGCCACGGACCGTGAGGGGCGGCGTATCGATGCCCTGTTCGCGCGTGCGGACCTGCCTGTGCAACTGGATTTCAACGAAGGCCGGCTTGCGGTGCTCAATGCCTGCAACCGCATCGGCGGTGGTTTTGGGATCGAGAAGGATCACCTGATTGTGGGCACGATGATCAGCACCAAGATGGCCTGTGCCGACCCCGCACTCACGAATCTCGACCGGGCGATTTCCGAGCGCCTGCAAGGCCGCCTGCGCATGGCAGTCCGCAGCGGCGCATCGCCGAGCCTGCACCTGATCACCGAGGCGGGCGACACCCTGGAATTCATCGGCGAGCCAACCGACGCGACCCGCTACGGCGGTGAAGGTGAAACCGTATTTCTGGAAGCGGATGCGTACACCATCGCTTGCAGCCATCCGTTCCGCCCGCAGTCGCAGTGTCTTCGCGTGCGCGAGGTCCGTTACGATGCCAACGGCCTGAAGCTGGGTGAACCAGGCAAATGGGAAGCCTTGTATCAGGAAATTGCCGGCTATGCGCACGAGAACGGTGTGCGCAATGTGCTGCGCATCAAACGCTACCGTGTGAAAAATCCGCCCACCGATGCGCCGGCAACCGCGCTGGTGCTCGACATGGTGGTGGAGTCCGAGCGCGTTGAGCGGTAATGGCTAAACTACGGCTTCATTCCATACGCGTTGCATCTTGAACTTGATCCGACGATTGCTTGCCGTCCTGGCATTCCTTTGGCGCTGGCTGCGCGCTCCCGTTTGGCTTTGCCTTGGCGCACTGGCGGGATTCCTTGTCCCCTATGTGATCCAGCTCGATGGCCAGGTGCGAGCGCGCTTCGATGACCTGAGCTGGCAGATACCGAGTCGGGTACTGGCTCGGCCCCTCGATCTGGCCGTTGGCCGGCCGATGACGATTGACACCCTGCTGCTTGAGCTCGATGCCTCGCGTTACCGCAAGGACGGCAACGCGCATGCGCCGGGAACCTTCAGTCAGGATGGCGGCCATTTCGTCATTGCCCGACGTGCATTCAACGGCCTGGATGGTCGGCATGCCGAACGCCGCATCGCCCTGGACATCGGTGACGGACAGATCACCACGCTGGTGGATGCCGGCAATGGCCAGCCGCTTGCGCAGGCGGAACTGGACCCGGCCCGCATCGCGACCCTGTATGGGATGCAGCAGGAAGAGCGCCGCGTGGTTCAGCTTGAGCAATTGCCGACCTTGCTGTTGACCGGCCTGCAGGCGGTCGAGGACCGCGAGTTCAAACACCACCACGGCATCAACCTGAGCTCGATCCTGCGTGCGAGCTGGGCGAATCTGCGCGCCGGTCGTGTGGTGCAGGGTGGTTCGACCCTGACCCAGCAACTGGTCAAGAACCTGTTTCTCGACCGCAGCCGCAGTTTCGTGCGCAAGTTCAACGAAGCGCTGATCGCGCTGATCATCGAATACCGTTACGACAAGCGCCGCATTCTTGAGGCGTATGTCAATGAAATATTCCTTGGTCAGCAGGGTGGCCAGGCCGTGCACGGATTTGCCGCCGCCGCCGAGTTCTATTTCGGGCGCGAGGTGGCCAAGCTCGACCCTGCCGAGATTGCCTTGCTGGTGGGCATGGTGCGCGGACCCAGCGAGTTCGATCCCCGGCGCGCGCCGGAACACGCGCGCGCACGGCGCAATCTCGTGCTGGGCCAGTTCCATGACACCGGATTGATCGATGCCGCGCAGCTCTCCAAGGCCCGCAACGCGCCCTTGAACGTGAGCGCCAAGGGTGCCTTGCCGCGCAATCGCTATCCGGCATTCCTCGATCTGGTGCGCCAGCAACTGCAGCGCGATTTTTCCGATCAGACCCTGGATGCGGCGGGTCTGGTGATCCACACCACCTTGGCACCATCGGCGCAGATCCAGGCCGAGGCTGCGCTTGAGAAATCATTGAAGGATCTCGGCAAGAGCGGTTCGGATTTGCAGGCGGCAGCCGTGGTCACATCGGTGCCCGATGGCGAAGTGCAGGCATTGGTGGGCGGGCGCGAGGCTGATGACGGCGGATTCAATCGCGCGCTGGATGCACGTCGGCCGATCGGGTCTCTGGTCAAGCCGTTCGTTTACCTGACCGCGCTAGCCCAGCCGCAGCGGTATTCGCTGGCCAGCATCATCGAGGATGCACCGGTCAGCCTGCCGCAACCGGATGGCACGCGCTGGATGCCGCGCAATGCCGATGGCGAGGCGCATGGGCGCGTCATGCTCATCGACGCACTGGTGAATTCATGGAACCTGGCCACCGTGCAACTCGGCTTGCGCGTCGGCGTAGACCGCGTGCGCGGCCTGCTCGATTCGTTCGCGCTCGGTGTCGACATCAATCCGAATCCGTCCCTGCTGCTGGGCGCGGTCGAGATGAGCCCGCTCAACGTGACCCAGCTCTATCAATATTTTGCGGCGGATGGTCATGCCGTTCCACTGCGCGCGGTGCGCGGCATTGTTGACAGCAATGGGCGTCCGGTGTCGCGCTTTGGGGTGAAGCCGGGCAGTGGTGATTATGTGGTGGCCGCGCGCCTGCTGACCTGGGCCATGCAACAAGTGGTGGAATCCGGCACCGCGCGCTCCATCGGTGAGGCGGGACTGGCCAATCTGCATGCGGCCGGCAAGACCGGCACCAGCGATAGCCAGCGCGATTCCTGGTTTGCCGGCTTCAGTGGCAATCAGCTCGGCGTGGTGTGGATGGGGCGTGACGACAATCGCCCCACCAGGCTGTTTGGGTCTACCGGTGCCCTGCGCGCCTGGATCGAGCTGTTCAAGCGATTGCCGGGTCAGGCATTGACCAGTTCCCGGGAGGGACTCGAGTTCGTCTGGATCGATCCACAAAGCACCCAGCGCAGTGATCCGGTGTGTGCGGGAGCGCGTGAACTTCCGTTCATCGAAGGCTATGCGCCGCAGGAGCGACATGGCTGCGCGATGGACAAGTTGCGCGACTGGTTCGGCGGCAACGATGATTGAGGTTATGCTTTCAACCCTTGATCGACAGGAAAACAGCTTGATGAATCACCCGGTGTCGTGTTTGCGGATTGCCTTGCTCGCTGCGCTGTGCGTGGTGATGAGCGCGTGTTCCAGCGGATCGCGCGATTCAAGTGCGCGGGTGCGCCCGGATGAGGAACGCATGAGTGCCGTTGCCAACATCCGCGCCGCCAATGCCGGCGAGGATTCGGCATTGCAGGTCAATCCCTTGCGTGATCCGGCGGTCGAAGGTTATCTGGCCAGGGCCGAGGACGCCGAGAAGCGCGGTGAGCTGGCGGCTGCCCTGGCGGAGATCGTCAAGGCAAGGGCATTGGCCGCCGACGCGCCTGATTTGATCCAGCGTCAGGCCGAACTGGAATACCTGCTTGGCGACATCGTCAACGCCGAGAAACTCGCCTACCAGAGTTTCGAGAAGGGCCCGAAGGTCGGTACGCTGTGCGTGCAGAACTGGCAAACCATATACGAGGCGCGCAAGCATTTCGCGGATGCGGCGTATCTTGATTTCGCGCAGCGCAAGCGCGAGGAATGCAAGGCCAAGCGCCCGCCACGGTTTTGATCGCAGTGCCCTTTTCCAGGGGTTGCATCGGCAATGGATGAACACGTCAGCGACGTGCTCGGCGCGGAAGGGCCGTTCGCGCGCGAAGTGCCCGGCTTCGTTCCACGTGAGGTGCAGATGGCCATGGCCGAGGCAGTGGCCGTGGCCATCGACGAGCGCCACACGCTGATTGCCGAAGCCGGGACCGGAACCGGCAAGACCTTTGCCTATCTGGTGCCGGCACTGCTGTCGGGCAAGCGCGTGATCGTTTCCACCGGCACCAAGGCGCTGCAGGACCAGTTGTTTCATCGCGACCTGCCGCGCGTGCGCAGTGTGTTGGGTGCGCGACTTTCCGCCGCCTTGCTCAAGGGGCGTGCCAATTACCTGTGCCTGCATCGCCTCGAACAGGCGCGCACGGAAGGACAGTTTGCCAGCCGCCAACAGGTGCATGAGCTTGCACTCATCCATGCCTGGTCAACATCAACGCGGCATGGTGATCGTGCCGAGCTGGCGGAGCTGGCCGAGGATTCCCCGCTGTGGCCACGCGTCACTTCGACCACCGACAATTGCCTCGGCAGCGAGTGTGCATTCTTCAACGATTGCTTCGTGGTCAAGGCCCGCCGTGCCGCCCAGGAAGCCGATGTGGTCGTGGTCAACCATCATCTGCTGTTTGCCGATCTTGCGATCAAGCAGGAAGGCTTTGGCGAAATCCTGCCGGGTGCGCATGCCTTCATTCTCGATGAGGCGCATCAGGTACCCGAACTGGCCGGGCAGTTCTTCTCGGTCAGCCTGAGTGCGCGCCAGTTGACCGAATTGGTCCGCGACACCATCGCGGAGTGTGGTTCGGTCACCGGCGTGCTCGGCATCCTGCAACCCTTGACCGAGGCGATCACCACGGCAGTGCGCAAATTGCGTCTTGCAATGGATCGCTATCCCGGCCGTGCCGCGCTCAAGCTGATCGAGCGCGATGCCGAAGTCGAGGATGGAATCGAAGGCCTGCGCCTGGCATTGGACGCGCTGGCCAATGCCCTGGCACCCCACAACGAGCGCAGCCGTGGCCTCGCCAGCGCACATGAGCGCGCGACCCTTGCCCTTGCGCGACTGACGCAATTGATGAATGGTTCGGCGCGCGACAGCGTGCACTGGTACGAGCTGAGTGCGCATGGCTTCACACTGCATGCAACGCCGCTGGATCTGGCCCAGCCCTTGCGTGAGCTGCGCGAACAAAGCCATGCCGCCTGGATATTCACCTCGGCGACGCTTTCGATTGCCGGGGATTTCAGCCACTTCGCCCGCCAGCTCGGACTCGAAGATCCACACACGGTGTGTCTGCAAAGTCCCTTTGACTACCAGCGGCAGGCACTGGCTTACCTGCCTGCGGATTTGCCGGAACCGAACACCGATGCCTATACCGAGCACGTGGTGGATGCGGTGATCCCGGTGCTGGCCGCATCGCAGGGGCGTGCCTTCCTGCTCTTCACCTCGCACCGCGCCCTGCGGCGTGCCGCGGAGTTGCTCGCCGACCGGGTTCCCTGGCCGCTGTTCGTGCAGGGCAGCGCGCCGCGTCACCAATTGCTTGAGGAGTTCCGTGCTTCGGGCAATGGTGTCCTGCTCGGCGCAGCCAGTTTCTGGGAAGGCGTGGATGTTGCCGGCGATGCACTGAGTGTCGTCGTCATCGACAAGCTGCCCTTCGCCGCACCGGATGATCCGGTTCTGGCCGCGCGCCTG
The DNA here is from genome assembly GCA_004295005.1 of Gammaproteobacteria bacterium. Taxonomy (GTDB): domain Bacteria; phylum Pseudomonadota; class Gammaproteobacteria; order Xanthomonadales; family Rhodanobacteraceae; genus Dokdonella. The sequence goes on along the minus strand of SHNG01000194.1, from coordinate 31,439 downwards.
GATGCCCTGCGCGAGTCAGGGCTCAACCCATTCTTCGACTGGCAGATCCCCAATGCGGTGATCGCCCTGAAGCAGGGAGCCGGGCGCCTGATCCGCGACATCCACGACCGTGGCGTGCTGGTGCTGTGCGATCCACGCCTGTTGCGCAAGGGCTACGGCAAGACCTTCCTGGCCAGCTTGCCAGACATGCCGAGAACAGCCGACATTGGGGACATCCAGGCGTTCTTTGCGGGCTGAACGTGAAGATGTGAGCAAACGGCACGACCATCCCCTTCATCGCGCACGAAGATCGCGACTCTCATCGGCGCGATCCCTGGACACCTGTGCACAGGTGATTGGATTTACTCAGGGCGAAGTGTGCGAGGTCGATGGTGCAGATTCGGCACTCGGCCTGCTGATGCCCAGACCTTCAAGCACACGCGTCGGCTTGCCTTTCGCGTCACGAATCGCACCTCCGGTGTGGTAGTCGTAGACCGCCCAGCTCATGCCTTCCCGCTCGAGCGCCGGGCGCGCCGCGCGCAGGTAGGCCAGCGCAGAGCCCTCGTCAACCCCGTCAGAGACGGACAGGGCAGCGACGTACACTTCACGCTCTCCAAACAGTGCGCGCAGGCGGGCAGCGATGGACTCAATGTTTGCAACGAGCAGATCGGGACCGATCATCTCTCCGGAAACCTTGCGTGGAGCAGGATCATCGTCGGTGGCAAACCTTGCAAGATCGGGGATGCGCCCAGGAAAAATCAAACTCGGTTGCTCCGGATTGAATTGCCAGGTGAGCAGCTCGGGCTCCGTGTAGGAGAACACGTAGGCCGTGTTCGGATCGGTCAGGTCCACCTCGTCACTCTTGTCGGCATCCATATCCCTGCTGGTCAGATACACCACGCGGTTCTCGCTGGTCCGCCGAATGGCGCGCAGGCTTTCGTGATTGAAGGCACGCAATTCCGCAGCGTCCCCGGCGTCCGGTGCATTGATCAACTCGAAGCGCAGGCCCGCATCCGCTGCGGCATAGCGGCGGCCGACCAGCCACCACAGATAAGCCGCATGGCCGCGCGCGGTGTCATCGGAGAACGGGGATGCGTCATTGGGAAACTTTTCTCCGCGATACCCGCTGCGGAATCGGGGCAATCCGGTCATGCTGAGCACAACACCCAAGCCTCGCTGGTTGGCCCAATGCAAGGCCTTGTCGAAAGGCGCAATCGCCGTTTCAACGAGATCGCCGTCGCTGTTCAGCCATTTGCCGCCATTGACGTGGATGCGCAAGTGATCGAAGCCCTGGTCGGCGATCCACGCAATGTCCTCTTCATTGAACCAGCCTTCGGCATAGTCCGAGTTGGCAGCCACGCTGGCAGGCAGATTGTCACCGAGCCAATGATTGACATTGACGCCGCGACGGTAGCTGTACCTGGCTGCCGAGTGCGGATGGGTTGCGGCCAACGCCGCAGGGGGCGCATCGGCGGCAAAGCAGTAGAGCAAGCCACCGCTGCCGGTGGTCGGCAGATCCTTTGCGCTGCAACTGATGGAATCGTGGCGGGAAATCCACGACTCGTCCCAGTGCGGCAAATCCTTTTCACTGCCTTCAGCCCGATATCGATCATGGTGCCCGAGCCGGGCGAAACCGCCGGTGCTTCGTGTCCAGTTGCCGCAGGTTGCCGCCACGCCGTGCGAAAACGCCAAGCGACCGTTCTCGTCGGAGCCCGTCAGGATATCGTGCTGGCTGGGATCGATCGGCCGGCCGGATTCGTCAACGGCGGTCTTGCGATCGATGTTGTTTCGATCCGAGTGCAACGTTGCCAGCGAATCCGCAATGACCTCGCCCTTGGCATTGCGCCATGGCCCCTGTCCAATCCGGTCACGCGCATCCACTCGCGCCTGTCCGGCCGCAGGTGCCGCACTGAGGTAGGCGCGCCAGGTACGTGCACCTGCTCCCACGCCTGCGGCAAGCGACTGGCAGTGCTGGTCTGCACCCGCAAGCCCGCCCAAGTCACCGCCCTTGCCAGGGCTGCGACTGGTGACAAAGAAACCCAGTTCAGGCTTGGCCTGGTCCGCTGCTTGCGCGAGATCGATGACGTTTGCGCCAATGCCCAGGCCGGCCAACAATGCACAAGCCAGAATCTGTTTGAATGCCTTCATGGTGTCCTGCCTTCAAGAGCGTGATGCAGGCCAAGTTCGCGGGCGCTCGCCTTGCCTGCAAGAGGACGAGTGACGAAACGCGGCATCGGCGTGACGAAGCAAGGCTTTTCAGGTAGACAATCCGGTGTTGTTGCTCGCATCCTCTTGCGCAACCGACTTCGGCGCTCGTGGCGCCAATGCAGGCCCACTGTGAACTGGTTGCGTACCCCAGCGCGGATCCTGGCGGGAATTGTCCTGTTTTGGGTATGCAGTACCTTGACGGACATTCTGGAAATCTGGCTCGACCCGGCGTTCGATGGAAGCGCCGCCACATGGAACCGCGTTTTGACCAAGCGCGCGCTGTTGTCCTTGTACTGGGCGCTGGCCACCGTGATTGCGTTCGAGATCATGCACGGTCGCGTCGGTGTGGAATCGCATGCGAAGCTGGCGTTGCGAGCCACCAGCCTGGTGGTGCCGACAGTCATGGGCGTGTTCGCATGGTTCGGCGTGATCGTGATCATCGTCTCCCATGGCGCGCAAACCTGGCTTGAAGGTATCCAGTTGCTTGGCTGGACTGCACTGGTCTCAGTCTCGTTGACTGCCGTGGGTATCGCCGTTACCGCAGCGTTCTACGACTACTACCGGCAGGCAACACAACGTGAACGCGATGCCGAAGGGCTCCGCTTGCGCCTTGCCCAGACCGAACTCACGCTGCTGCGCGGCCAGCTCGAATCACATTTCCTGTTCAACACCTTGAACTCGATTGCCGCACTGGTGCGTCTGCAACGCACGCAGGATGCCGTCGATGCCATTGCCCGCCTGGGCGAACTGATGCGTGGGATTCTCGACGTTGGCCAGCGCAGCCAGGTTTCCTGGGTTTGGGAACGCTCCTTCACCGAAGCGTATGTTGCCTTGCAGCTCATGCGTTTTGGCCAGCGTCTGACCTTGAAACTCAATGCGCAGCTCGCTGCCGAAGCCAGGGTGCCACCCCTGCTGCTGCAAACACTGATCGAGAATGCCATTCGACACGGATCTCTTGCCGATGGCGGGAACTGCCACATCGAGGTGGAGGCAAGTCATCGGGACAATCATGTGGAAATCGTGGTACGCAATCCCGTGTCACATGCGTCTGGCGAATCGGGCGGGGTTGGTCTGGAGAATCTCACCCAACGCCTCAAGCGTTTGTATGGGAATTCGGCCCAATGTGTCGCCGGCCCGGTCGGCAACTCGCAGTTCTGTGCGCGCGTGCGGTTTCCTTACCTTGGTTGTGGGGAGTCGCGTGCGTGAACGAGCAGAACTTTCGGGTGGTAATCGCCGAAGACGAAGATTTCGCGCGCGACGCCCTGGCAAACCTCATTGCTGCCACGCCAGGCTGGCAAGTCGTGGCACGCGCTCGGGATGGGGTTGATGCACTTGCCAGTTGCCTGAAGCTGGCGCCGGATCTGCTGGTTGCCGACATCCGCATGCCTCGCCTGGATGGACTCGAATTGGCAGCCGAATTGCGCGCGATCGGCCTGCCAACGGAGATTGTCTTCATCACGGCACATGACGCTCATGCTTTGTCCGCATTCCGCGTTGCCGCACTGGATTACCTGCTGAAGCCATTGGCTGACCAGGCCCTGCAGGACTGCCTGACTCGAGTGCGCGCTCGGCTGCAATCCCGTGGACGAATCGAAATGGATGGCCGTGGTCCCTTGGATGCCTTCCTGCAGACGCGGCGGGCGTCCATCCGGCACATTGCGGTTCGCTCGCCCGGGCGCCTTGAAATCGTTCCGCTCGCGGACGTGATCGCCATATGTGCACAGGGCAACTATGCCGAACTCATCACCCTGCAACGAACCTGGCTGCATCGCGAAACCATGGTCTCGCTTGCGGCACGCCTGGATCCGCAGCGATTCGTGCCGATTCACCGCTCGACCATTGTTGCCGTTGCGTCCGTGCGGCGCATCGAGCGTGATGGCCCCATTGTCCACGTGCACTTGCGCAATGGCTTGTGCTTGCGCGCATCCCCTCGTGGGGCGCAACGTCTGGAGCGGGCAATCGATGCCTGAAGTATTCACGAGCTGTCGCACTCCGGAGGCGCAAGACCAGACTTGCTTGAATACGGATTGAAGACCCAGGTGTGCGGCAAAGGGACCGAAGTCCTTGTCGCTGTGAAGCAGTGTCATTCCATCCATGGCGCAGTGGATCGCGATGATGCAGCCAATCGTCTTGCGCGCGGAAATTCCCTTCTCGCGCCGGGAGCGGAAAATGCGGGCTGCTTGAGAAATCGGAGCCCACCAATGGGGCCGTCTGCCTGGATCCGCCTTGGGGCGGAGGCTCTTTGCATTCGCCGCGCCGGGTTTGATGCTCGCCACAAATGCCGCAGTGCAGCGAAAATTTGGCGAGGGTGGCGGCATTTGCCCGTGCCTTCGGCCAGTGATATAAAACGTAGTCAACCGTCGGGCACTCATCCGTTGCGAGTCCGGCGCGAAGCACCGCGAATCCCCGCGTTTTTCCGTTCATCTTTCCGGAGTCTGGCAATGGCGACAACTATTCGCATGACGGCGCTCGCCGCCGTGATCGGCGCGTGTCTGGGTGGCAGCGTATGCGTGAACCACGCGGAAGCCGCTGGCAACGAGCAAATTTCAAGTGCGACCCGCACTTACATGATCGAGTTTGCCGATGCCGGCGCGCTCAACTACACGGGTGGCGTGGCCAACCTGCGCGCAACGGCTCCATCGGCCGGTACCAAGCCGCAAAAGTTCAATGCCAACAGCGCGGATTCGCTGAGTTATCGCCAATGGGTGCGTGAGCGCCAGCAGGAGTACATCAGCAGCATGGCCGCGCAGCTTGGCCATGCCATCGAAGTGACCCACAGCTACGAAATCACCCATAGTGGCATCGCTGCCAAGCTCACCGCCGAGGAAGCCAACAGCATCTCCAAATTGCCCGGCGTGAAGTCGATCAAGGAAGAAGTGATCGAGACGCTCGATACCTTCCGCGGTCCGCTTTTCATCGGCGCCGACACGGTGTGGAACCTGGCGGTTCCCGGCGGCGCGGCCAGTCGCGGCAAGGGCATCGTCATCGGCGTGCTGGACAGCGGCGTGAATTCCACCCACCCGTCCTTTGCCGATGATGCGTCTTGCGGATTTGGACCGAGCGACCACAAGCTGCTTTCCGCGGTGGACTGCGCTTCTTCCAGCGGTGGCGTTTGCAATGGCCCACAGCCTGAAGCGGTCGATTCCGGTCACGGCGTGCACACCGCCAGCACGGCGGGTGGCAATGTGGTGACCAATGGCGCCAGCCCCTCGCCGAATCTGCCGGCTCCTTACACGCAGCTTTCCGGCGTGGCACCGTGTGCCTCGCTGCGTACCTACAAGGTGTGTCCCGGACAAACCTGCCCGGGTGCGGCGATCCAGGCCGGTATCCAGAATGCGATCATCGACGGCATCGACGTCATGAACTTCTCGATTTCCGGCGGCACCAACCCGTGGACCGACAACGACCGCGGCTTTCTCGACATGATGAATGCCGACATCGTGGTTTCGGCCTCAGCCGGCAACACGAGCGCGACAGTCACCAACCCGGTGGGTCAGGTCAATCATCGCGGCCCCTGGGTGATGACGGTGGCCGCTTCCACGCAGGATGTGAATCTGGGTTCGGGCCTGTCCGCTACGGGTCCGGGCACGCCGCCGGCCAACACCCAGAACCTTTTGGCCAACCCGGGCAGCCACATGGCTGGCGTTGCGGTGCCGTTTACCAATCTGGATATCCGCCAGTTCGCAGCCAACTCGCTTGGCTGTACCGCAGGCACGCCGTATCCGGCCAACTATTTCGACAATGCCGTTGCCCTGATTTCGCGTGGCACCTGCGCATTCACCGAGAAGGTGGCCAATGCCGCTGCCGCCGGTGCTGATCACGTCATCATCTACAACAACACCTTCGGCTCGATCAACATGAACACCGACGGTGCGGCCATCCCCGCCTACAGCATTTCTCAGGCGGCCGGCAATGCGATGAGCGCCTTCATCACCAGCAACGGCGCTACGCCAACGACCTCGAGCCTGGTTGCACAGATTGCCGGTGCGGTGCCGGGTGACGTGCTGGCCAACTTCAGCTTCCGCGGCCCGACGCCGGCTCCCGTGGCTGACTTGACCAAGCCAGACATCACCGGCCCGGGCGTCAACATCCTCGCTGCCGGTCGCGCGGCGGATGGCAACTACTTCGTGATCAGCGGCACGTCCATGTCCAGCCCGCACCTGGCCGGCTCAGCCGCCCTGGTGCGTGCGGTCAATCCGACCTGGACGCCGCCGGAAGTGAAGTCGGCGCTGTTGCTGACCGCCAAGATCTCGGGTTTCCAGGAAAATGAATCCACGCCGTGGAACATCGATGATGTCGGCAGTGGTCGCGTGGATCTCAGCGCGGCGCCGTTTGCCGGATTCGTCATGGACGAGACCTTTGCCAACTTCCTGGCCGCCAACCCGAGCGGTGGTTCCATCAATGTCAAGGACCTGAACCTGCCCTCCGTGCGCAATGTGGGCTTGACCGCCGGCACGCCGAATTACACCTGGACGCGCGTGCTGCGCAATTCGACGCACCTGCCCACCACCTGGAACGTGACCGTCGATCAGCCGCCGGGCGTTACGGTGACGGTGAACCCGACCTCGTTCTCGTTCACCGGCGCGGGCGTGCCGGATCCAGACGTGGTGTTTGGCGGCGACTTTGAAAACTTCACCGCACCACCGGCACCGGAAACCCAGACGATCACCATCACGGCGACCACCACCGCTGCCACCACCGGCATTGCATTTGGTGAAGTCAACTTTACCGAAGATACGGCGGATGCACCGCCCGCCCACATCACGGTAGCGGTGCGTCGCCAGTAAGTCCGCTTCCAAGCTGCAAACCTCAAAGCCCGGGCATGTCCCGGGCTTTTTTTGTTCCGCATTGGAGGCCTGAACGGGCGGCTCGGCCATCCGGTTCTTGTAGAGCCGAGCTTGCTCGGCTGGGTGTTCGGTTCCTGTAGTGCCGAGCTTGCTCATCTGCAATCAACGGGCATGTTCCAAGCGGAGCAAGCTCCGCTCTACAAGAGCGCATCTAAGCGGAGCAAGCTCCGCTTTACAGGAGCGCGAAGAGTCGCGGCATGTTCTGCGATTTGCCATGCTGGGTAGAGCCGAGCTTGCTCGGCTGCATGTTCGGTTCTTGTAGAGCCGAGCTTGCTCGGCTGCAATCACCGGGCATGTTCCAAGCGAAGCAAGCTCCGCTCTACAAGAGCGCATCAAGCGGAGCAAGCTCCGCTCTACAAGAGCGCGAAGAATCGCGGCATGTTCTGCGATTTGCCATGCCGTGGTAGAGCCGAGCTTGCTCGGCTGCAATCACCGGGCATGTTCCAAGCGGAGCAAGCTCCGCTCTACAACGAACGGCCAAGCGGAGCAAGCTCCGCTCTACAACGCACGGCCAAGCGGAGCAAGCTCTGCTCTACATGGTTGCGGGCGGTCACATTTCAAAGCCATCGGCGAAGATCACATCGCCCAGGCGTTCAAAGGCGCCCAGATCCGGGTTGGCATCGCGTGGCCTGCCGAGGATGTCGTCGGCCGGCATTTCCGAGGGATCGGCCATGCCGATGCCGCTGCCGTTGTTGGCGGGCTGGGCATAGGCCTCCACCAATGCCACGAAAGCGGCGCGAATGGTGGTGTATCCGCCGTCGAACTGGGCGAGAGCTGGATTCCACACCGGGGTGTCGGGTGTGGATGAGTCGGGCAATTGCGGATTGCCGGTCACCGCCTCACTGTCGTTGGCGATGCGGATTGCTTCACCGGAATCCACCGGCAGGGCATTGCCGCCGTTCCAGTAGCCATTGCGGCGCAGTTCGATGTTCTGGGAATCGGCAGGCGGCGTGTCGCTGAAGTCTTCCATGCTGCCGGTCGGGTCGGACCAGAGGTTGTTGTGGAAGTCGATATTGCTGACCACGGGATTGCTGCCTTCGCGATTCAGGCGCATGGCAAAAGCGAGCGAGGGCAGGTTGCCGACCACGGTATTGGCACGAAACACGCTGTCGCGACTGCCCTTGACGCCGAAGGCCGCGCGCATGGTGTTGGCGCTGTTGCCGAGCATCAGGTTGTTTTCCACCAGGCAGTCGAAGGCTTCATGGTTGGCCGTGCCATCCTCGCCCAGCAGCACGAAATTGCTGCCGCTGGATCCCTGCCAGTTGAGGAACACGTTGCGCCGGATCGTCACGTTGCGCGCACCGAGGTACTCGTCGGAACCGCCGTTGGAATCCTTGACCACGACATAGCTCGACGTGTCGTTGCCGACCGGTCGCCCGGAGGCGGCAAAGTCGTTGAAGAACACGTTGTCCTCGACCAGTACGCCATCCACCGAATTGATGTCGATGTGCTCGTCGCTTCCGTTCTGGTTGTAGAACAGGTTGCCGCTCACGGTGATGTCGCTGGCACCGTTGTTGATCTTGAGGATGTCGTTGTTGTAGCTGTCGTGCAGGATGTTGTCGCGGAACGTGATGCGATGCGTGTCCGCTCCACCATCCTGCACCTGCACCACCAGCCCGCCGGCACCGGCGCCATCGTGTGCAATATCGAAACCTTCGATGTTGATGCCCTGGATCTCGTTGTCGTCGTAGATGGTCAACACCGCTTCGTGCGCGCGCAGGCGAGCCTGGTAGCGCAGTTGTGAGCGCACGGTGACACCGACCGGAAAGTTTCCACGGATGCGGATGCGCCCGCTGTAGATGCCGGGCTTGACCAGGATCAGGCTGGCATCGGGGACGCGGTCCAGGGCATAGGTGATGCTGCGCCACGGCGATGCCTCGCTGCCATTGGCGGGGCTGTCCACGCCATTGGTCGCAACCCAGAAAGTGGCTTGTGCAAACGCGAGTGGCGCGGCAAACAGCATGGGCAAGAGGCTGGCGGTTAATCGGATGGAACGCATGGCAGACTCCCGGATCATGATCGGGGCAGTGACCCGACCGGCGAACAATACAAGGGCTGCCTCCGCCGCGGCGTGTATCGGGTCACGGAAGAAACCTGCGCGCGCAGACAACGCCACTGCGCCGTGCATCGGGTAGGATCATCGCGCAGGGCAGGGAAAAAGGGGAGTTCGGCATGATGGGTTGCACGCCGCTGCGCATTGCCGTGTTGCTGGTCGGCCTGATGGTCGCTGCCTCCGCAGGCGCGATCGACATTTCGGTACGCGACAGCCTGAGCGGCAAGGCGCTGGATGCGCAGTTGCACCTGTCACCCACAGACGGCACGCCCTCGCGCAGCTTCAGTCTGACCGGTGCCACCACGCGCATCACGCCGGGCGCCGGGCGCTGGCAGGCACAAGTCGAGGCGATGGACCATCGGCCGCTCACCTTCGAGATGGACGCCGCATCATCGGCAATCACCGTGCTACTGGATCCGTATGCTGTACCCGAGAGCTATCGCAGACTCGATGCCCTGGCCGCAGCACAGCCCGATGCGCGCTGGCTGCAACGCCATGTGCGACGTGCGCTCGATGCGGCCGCGGTGGCGGATGCACTGATCGAGTTCGACGGCCACCACACGCGCAGCGACAGCGTTGGTTACTTTGAGTTGCCGCTCGATCCCTGGCAGCCAGCGGAGTTTTCAAGTATGACGCTGTCCGTACGGGCCAATGGCTTTGCCGAGTACCGGCGCGAAGGCTTCGTGCGTGCCGCGGGCATACAGCGCGTGCTGGTGGTGCTCGGTGGCGACACGCCCGCGCATGCGCGGATCGAAGTCGGGGCGCTGGACCGGAGCGTGGCTTTGCCGACCACCGACGAGCCGATGCTGGAGGCATCGCCACCGCGCACGCGACTGCCTCCCGGGGACGCGCTGCTGGCCCTGCCGCTGGCACCGCCATCCAGCATCCGCGTGGGCTATGCGGATGCGGCCTGTACCACCTCCTGCTGCACGGGCAGTTGCAACTTCACCTGCGTACTGCCGCTGGAACCCTATGTGCGGGGCGGGCTGGACAGCGAGTGGATTGCCAGTTGGAACACGCAAAGCCTGCGCGCGGGCAGCCTCGCCTATCGCAGCTATGGTGCGTGGCGGGTGGCGCATCCCATCAATGCCAACTTCGACATCTGTTCCAGTGCCTGCTGCCAGGTCAATGATGCCGGCACCCACAGCAGCACCGACAACGCGATCGCGCGCACGCCCGGCTTGATGCTCACCCGCAACGGCAGCGAGGCCGCTTCCAGCGAGTATTCGGCGGAGAACAACAGTTGGGATGATCCCAACGATGGCCTGTCGTGCAGCAATGTGGATTTGTCCTGTGGTGACGGCTATGCCGGCTCCCCGTCCGCTGGCTGGCCCTGCCTGCCCGATTCCGTCGGTGCCGGGCATGGCTGCTTCGGTCACGGGCGCGGCATGTCGCAATGGGGAACCCAGCGCTGGGCGATCCATGCCAGTGCGCCCCGCTGGCCCTGGATCGTCGATCACTACTACAACGACAACAACAACGAGAACGGTGCCGGTAGTGGCCAGCGCACGGCACTGATGACTTCGCCGGTGTCGCTATCCGGTTTGAACGTATTGCCGACCAGCATCGAAGCCGGCGGGAGCATCCAGCTTGGTGCCAACGCCAGCAATACCGCAGGCGCGACCCATGCGCATCTCTTGATTGGTGCCAGCCTCTATCAGAGCGGGCAAGGCTATGTGGATGATTCTTCCCATGACCTGCCCTTGAACCTGGCTCCCGGCAGCCAGGCCATCACACGCAGCTTCGACACGCCCGGATCCCTGGCCAGTGGTTCATGGGATGTGCTGTTGTCGCTGTATCTGGATGTGGATGAGAACGGCGCCATCAGCGCACTCGACGTTCCCATGGCCCTGCTGCGCGTGAATGGCGCGTTGCAGGTGATCGATGACCGCATCTTCGCCCACGGTTTCGAGCCGTAGAGCCGAGCTTGCTCGGCTGCAGCCGCCCGGCAGAGCCCAAGCGGGCAAGCTCCGCTCTACGATGAAGGAAGCGGAGCAAGCTCCGCTCTACGGGTAAATGTCTGGTCGCGCCCAATTGTAGAGCCGAGCTTGCTCGGCTGCAGTCGCTCGGCAGAGCCCAAGCGGAGCAAGCTCCGCTCTACGACGAGCCGGGAAGCGAGGCAGGTTCGGTGCCGCGAACAGCGTAGAATGGCAGGCTCAACCCATTTGGACTTCCATGCATGGCCGTCAGTGTCTTCGATATCTTCAAGATCGGCATCGGGCCTTCCTCCTCGCATACCGTAGGCCCCATGCGCGCGGCGGCACGCTTCATGACGCGCTGGCTGGATGAGCGCGGCCTGCTGGAGAAAGTGGTACGGGTGCGTGCCGAGTTGTTTGGTTCACTGGCCCTGACCGGGCGAGGTCACGGCACCGACAAGGCCGTGCTCTGCGGTCTGGAAGGCGAATGGCCGGATCGCATCGACCCGGACGTCATTCCGGAAAAGCTCGAACGCATCCGCAATACGAAGAAGATTCGCTTGCTCGGCAAGCACGAGATCGATTTCGACGAAAAGAAAGACCTGGTGTTCAACAAACGCCAGAAATTGCCGTATCACAGCAATGGCATGCGCTTTTCCGCCTTCGATGCCGAAGGCAACGAGCTGGCCAATCGCGATTACTATTCGGTCGGCGGTGGTTTCGTGGTCAATCACGATGAAGCCGCCGACAACCGCATCGTGGCCGATACCACGCCGCTTCCCTATCCGTATTCCAGCGGCAACGAGTTGTTGGCGCGCTGCGAGGAATCGGGCCTCTCCATTGCCGGCGTGATGCTGGAAAACGAAAAGGCCTGGCGTTCCGAATCCGAAGTGCGCGAAGGTCTCCTGCAAATTTGGCGTGCCATGCAGTCCTGCGTTGCCCGCGGCATGCGCGAGGATGGGATTTTGCCGGGCGGCCTCAAGGTGAAACGGCGCGCACCGGAAATGGATGCAAAACTTCGCTCGCTGCCCGAAGCAGCCCTGCGTGACCCGCTGACCATTCTCGATTGGGTCAACCTGTACGCGCTGGCGGTGAACGAGGAAAATGCCGCCGGCGGGCGCGTGGTGACCGCGCCGACCAATGGTGCGGCCGGCATCGTTCCGGCCGTGTTGCATTACTACGAGCGTTTCTGCCCCAAGGCCGATGAAAAGGGCATTTTGGATTTTCTGCTCACCGCGGGCGCCATCGGCATCCTGTACAAGGAAAACGCCTCCATCTCGGGCGCCGAAGTCGGCTGCCAGGGCGAAGTCGGCGTGGCCTGTTCCATGGCCGCAGGCGGACTCACCGCTGCGCTCGGTGGATCGATCTACCAGGTCGAAAACGCCGCCGAAATCGGCATGGAACACAACCTCGGCCTCACCTGCGACCCCATCGGCGGACTGGTGCAGATTCCCTGCATTGAACGCAACGCGATGGGTTCGATCAAGGCCATCAACGCGCAGCGCATGGCCATGAGCGGCGATGGCAAGCACCATGTTTCGCTGGACAAGGTAATCAAGACCATGCGCGAAACCGGCCGCGACATGCAGGACAAGTACAAGGAAACCTCACGCGGCGGCCTCGCCGTCAACGTGATCGAGTGCTGAGTACTTCGTTGCAGCCGAAGTGTCGGCCGCTGGCTTATTGTTTTCCGCTCGTGATTGTCTTGGAGAAGACCGGCGAAAAGCGTTGCTGGAAACCGCTATCGGCCAGTGAATCGATGTAGTAGTAGTACGTTTTGCCGACTTCCACACTGGCGTCGACAAATACGTAGCGGTTGTCCTGCCCGGCAGCATTGTCACGCTTGGCAATCGGCGCGTCCGTCACGCGTACGAAGGGTCCAGCCCGATCCTGGCTGCGGTACACCATGTAACCGAACACCTTGCTCTCATTCTTCGCACTCCAGTGCAGTTTCACCGGCCCTGGGCCGCTGCTGCGTGCAACGCGGGTTGCTGACTCATTGTTGTCAGGCGCCTGGGCGGGTGGCGGAACCAAAGGCTCCCTGTCACCGGTCACGGCGCGGGTGATGTCGATCCTTTCATCCGTCGCTGCATTCCCGACCACCAGCTCCCGCACTGGCTGGCCTTCGCCGAGCACCATCAGGCCATAAGGAATGGCCAACTCTCCTTCCCCTGGCATGCGGAACACCAGATTGCCCGTGCTGGTGCCTTTCTCGGCAACCTTGAGCGATACGTGTACGCGCAGGCAGGACCTGGCATCCCCGGACTTGGCGTCGCAGGTCGATCGGCGCGCCTTCCAGTGATCGGGAAGGTCGATTTCCAGCTTGCCGATGTCCGATGATCCCGAGTAATGGAGTTCGACATCGGCATTCACGGACTGACCCACTTCGGCAGGCTTGAAGCCCATTGCGTAGATGTCCGAGGAAAGCACCCCGGCCAGTACCGCACGCACATTGATTTCCACCATCGGTTGCTGCGGCAGGTTGGTGGCGATCTGCACAGTACCTATGCGGAAGCCGGCTTGCGGCTGTTGCCGGATGGTCAGAGTTGCCGTCTGATCCTTGATTCCGACCTGCAACCAATCCGGTGCACTTTTTACGTTTGCCAATTTCAACGGCGTGGATTCCCGCGCCGAGAACGTGACCGGCCGACTCTGGCCGGTAGCGACTGCCCGTGTACCGAAATCGACAGCCGGTTGCTCGGGCGTAATCAGCGAATAGGCGAATCCTGACAGGGTGAAACGGTAGCGTTCGACGTCGGGCTCGTCGCTGAACAGGGCGTAGCGGAAACCTGCACTGCCGACCTTTGGGGGCAAATTCAGGTGCACTTCGAAAGATTGCGATTCGCCGGCTTCAAGCAATTTGGGCAGGCCAATGACCTCGCCCACGCCGCTGATGGCCTTCCACTCGCGGATTTCCACCGGCGTGCTGCCGCGATTGCTGATGGTGTATTCGTGCCTGATGGGAGTAGACGATACGGCAGGCTCAAAGCTCGCGTGCTTGGGCTCGATGACCAGGCTCTCCGCGAACAAAATCGCCGAATGCACCATCAACAGCAGGAAAAGGATCAATCTCGACATCGGAAATTCCAGAGGCAGAAAAACCAAAACCCACCGGCGGTGGGTTTTGGTGGGGACAACTTTCCAACGTGACTCAGTCGATGGAATAGGATTCCAGCGAAACCGGCAAAGTGCCGCCAACGTTCAGCGTGTAGGTGCCGCATTCCGCACCGCCCGAACCGTAATAGGAATCGACGTAGATGTAGTAGGTGCTGCCCGCGGTCAAGCCGGTCAGGGCTGCACCGCCGTTCATGTCTTCCGGCCCCGCGCCCGGACCGATGGCATCCTGGGAGGCAAACAGACAAGAACTGCCATTGCCGCAGGTGCTGAGCAGATAGAGCGCAAGGTCGCCCGTGCTGCCGGTCAGGTCGGCGCTGACCGTGATCGCATTACCGGCACCCACGGTAATTGCCCAGACGTCTTCCGGGCCCGGGTAGGGAAACGGCAGAGCGGTACCGCAGGGACCACCGTAGTTGGTGATGTTGTTGGTGCCGCCGCAGGTGTTGCCGGCCTGGCTGAACGGCAGCGAGCCGATCGTGACCGGGGTAGCGCAGGAACCACCACCGAGCGGTGCCGGACCGGTATTGGTCGGAACGAAATCAGGATCGGAGCGATTGGCGGCCGAGGCACTCATTGCAAAACTGCAAAGCACGGCGGCGGCCAACAGGGTCATGGCGTGTTTCATTCTTGGGTTCCCCAGGCGGTAGCTAAGTTTGAATTGCTCGAACATGACTATCCGGTCATGGCAACATCGAGTCGAAGCGGTTGCAGCGTCCTGCTTACCGCAGACAGCCCTAACACCATAGTCGGACGGAGCCGCCCAAGTCAATGCAACTGCGGGCGTACCCACCCCGATCCGGGCTCAACTTGGCCTCGCGCAGGGTACGCGCGCCGTAAATGCAGGCTTTGAAGGCGGGTCTGAGGGCGCCGGAACGACGGCTGCACGCGTAAACTGCCGGATTTCCAAGCGGAATGCGCATGCTCCCGATTCCTCCCCTTGTACGTCTGGCCTTGTTGTGCGCGACGTGTGCGTTGCTGGCCTGTTGTGGTGGCCCCCGCCCCGCCCCGGATGTCCTCTTGGTCACGATCGATACGTTGCGACCCGATGCCCTGGGAATCCTGGATTCCCGGCGCGAGACGCCAGCCATCGATGCCCTGGCTGCAAGCGGATACTTGTTTCCAGCAGCGGTTTCGCCAGTGCCGCTGACCTTGCCCTCGCATGCGTCCATGCTGTCCGGGCGCTGGCCAGTCCATCACGGCGTGCGTGACAACGGGCAGAGTGTTCCCATCGACGTGCCCATGCTTCAGGAGCGCCTCAAGCAATCGGGCTACCGCACCGCCGCCTTTGTCAGTGGCTTTCCCCTGCAGGCCATGTTCGGACTGGATCGCGGGTTCGAACTGTACGACGATGATATGAATGACGGCGAGCAGGGCTGGGTCGAGCGGCGTGCCGAAGACACCGTGCAGGCCGTGCTGGGTTGGTGGACGCGTTCAGGCGACTCGCCCACTTTTACCTGGGTGCACTTCTACGACCCCCATGATCCCTATGCGCCGCCGCGTGAGTTCTGGCAGGCGGGGGAACACGGCGCGTATTACGGCGAGGTGAGCTACACGGACTATTGGGCAGGCAAGTTGCTTGAAGCAGCACGAGCGCGCAGCGGGGCCCGGTCCCTGCTGGTCGTGTTGACCGCCGATCATGGCGAAGCATTGGGTGAGCACCAGGAGAACACGCATGGCTATTTCATCTACGACTCCACCATGCGCGTGCCGCTGATCGTTTCCTGGCCAGATCACACCCAATCAGGACGAAGCGATGCTCCCATGCAGCTTGTGGATATCGCTCCAACCGTTCTTGAGTTGCTCAAGTTGCCCGCCCTGGAAGGCATTGACGGCCGCTCGTTTGCAGCCGGTCTTGCAAGTGGCGACCTGGCGGCGCATCCGGCGCGCATGGAAACCTGGCTACCCTGGACCTATTACGGATGGGCTCCGCTGGAGGCATGGCTGGATGGAAACTGGAAGCTCATAGCTTCGCCATCACCAGAGCTTTACAAGCTGGACGCAGACCCAAGCGAGGCCAACAACCGCATTGCGGAAGATGTAGTGAATACCGACCGGTTGGGCGTTGCGTTGGCGCAATCCACCCGTGAAGCTGCGCGCGTTGCGACCACGACGTCGGATGAGGCCGCCATGCAGCGCTTGCGCAGCCTGGGTTATGTCGGAGTGGGCGGACCTGTCGAGGCGCCGAGCGGAAACCTGGCCGATCCGAAATCCCGATTGCAGATGCGTGACCGATTGCAGGAAGGCGAGCGCCTGCTGCGCGCCAATCAATTTGTCGATGCGCGAGAGGTTTTTGCCGAGGTGCTGAAGACGGACCCGGACAGCCGCTTTGCCAACCTGCGCCTGGGTATCTGTCTGCTGCGCCTTGGCCAGAACGCAGAGGCGGTCGAGGTATTGAAGCACGCTGTTGAAGTGGAACCGCGCCGCGCGGAAGCCCGCTACGCCTTGGGCGATGCCTTGATGCGGACGGAGAAATTCGCCGCTGCCGCGGAACAATGGGCGGCCTTGGCCGAATTGCAGCCGCGGCGCAAGGAAGCCTGGTTCAATCTGGGCGCGGCCCTTGAGAAGGACGGTCAGCCTGATCAGGCAGGCTCGGCCATGCAGGAGTATCGGCGACTGTCGGACTCCGAAAAATCCGCAGGCAGTCCTCCAAAGTCAGCCCAATGAGTACGCCATCGCCGCGCTGGATTCTTCATGTGGGTGAGGAGTGCGAGCTGTGCGATCGCGCGGTTGAGGTGCTGGCTGCCGCGCATGCGCCCGATTTTGTGTGCATCGGCATCGAGGGTGATGAAGAATTGACGCTGCGCTATGGTGAGCGCGTGCCGGTGTTGTGCGATACGCGCAACGGACGCGAATTGGGCTGGCCATTTGATGTTGCGCGGGTACGCGCGTTTGTTGATGAGTGCCGCCAGACGGATGGGGCGATGCGCTGAAGGTTGCGCCGGATTGACTGGATCAGTTGAGTTTCCAGCGCCAGCGCAGCCACAGCGAAACGACGAGCGCGCTCAGAAAGTACACCGATTCCCAGCCGCGCATCCAGGAGGGTCCGATCGGAATGAATTCCTGATAGGGCAAATGCAGGCGAATGCTCGCTGTGCCTGCCTGCTCCGGCAGGTAGCCTACGGGATTGCCGACCAACGCATTGAGCCAATGACGCTTGTGCACGATGCCGACGGGTGCAGGCAAGGGCAGTTGCAGCAAGGCGATTGAGCCTTCGCTCAGTTGCAGCGGCTGGCCATGCTCGGGCCAATCCACTTGCTGGCAACCTTCGGCATTGCTGGCTAGGGCATGTCCATTCCATTGCCATTGAGCAACGGCCTGCGCTGGCTCGGCACATGCGGCAATGGATTCACCGGCCGCGGGAAAACGTTCGGAAAAGCTGTTGGAGAGCCAGGGAAGCATGAGCAGGATCGGCAACGCGGCCAGCAGTGCAGCGCCTGCGGTCAGTCGCAACTGGCGCATGGCCAGCGAGAATTGCCTGCGGATCAAGGGCAGCAGGCCGGAAAATTCGCCGTCATAGGAGGCCAGTTGTTTCTGCACTTCGGCCAAGGACGTGCGCACCTCGGCAATGCGCTGTTGTGGCGAGAAGCGCCGATAGATCCACATGCCCGCATAACCACTGAGCCAGCCCCAGGCAATCAAACGCAGCCATGCGGGAACGTGTACCGCAGCGACAAGATCGTCGAGTGCAGCAAACGGCCAAGCGAGAAAATCCAGCAGGCCCATGCTCAATGCGTAGCCCGGACGTGGCCATGATCCTGCACACGACGGATCAACTTGGCGAGACCGGTGATGTCGGTTGCCGAGGACTCCGGCTTGAACGAGGTGAACAGCACACCGGGTACGGCGCCAGGATCGATGCAGTGATCGCCGCTCCAGTTCTGCAGGTTGTCCTCGACCAATTCGGCTGGTGTGGCGCCGAGCGACGTCTGCCAGGAGGCGCGGTAGCCGGGCTCGTAACCCACGATCAGATCCGGTGAATCCTTTCGATGGCTGTCGGTGTAGATCGAGGTGGCGCGATAGATCCTTCGCACCATGGCTTGCTGGTTTGCCGGATCACGCAGTTCACCCAATTCGGACACCAACTGCTGTTCGAGCGCGGCGGCATCCATCGCGTTGACAATGCCTTCGGGTTCGCGCCCTTGGAGATTGATGTACACGCCATTCAATCCGAGCGCATAGGCGCGAGTTCTGCTCCAGTCCACCGCCGCAAACAGGGGCTGTGTTGCGTCGGCGCCAGCCTTCATAACCAAGTAGCCGTGATCGGCCAGCCAGCGATTGAGGTGAACGCTGCGGCGGAACGAGGCGAAGCCGTGGTCAGACAACACGATCAGGCGATCATCCGGCCCCAGGCGCTTGCGTACTTCGCCCAGCACGCGATCGGACTGCGCATAGATCCACGGGATCGCGCCGCGAGCCAGTTCGCTGCTCTGCGCATGCAACGGATGGCTTTCATCGAGGCCACGCCAGAACATGTGGCTGACCCGATCCGGCTGCACGAACACTTCGATGACCAGTTCGCTGTCATGCCGGTCGAGGGCGTCGTACAACATGGCTTCGCCTTCGGCGAGCGTGGTCTTGACCATGTCCAGCCAGGCGGCTTCTTCAAGGTGCCCCTGGTTGAGCGCCCAGGTTTCTTCCGGCATGCCCAAGGTGTGGAAGTCACCGATGCGTGCGGCCAGGTTTGCCGCGTACTCGGGTGGCGAGGAAATCGTCAGCGCGCTTTCCGATGGGTCCGCCTGCAAGGGCGACAGGTACAGCAGCGGACGCGGAAAGCCTTCACGCAGATACGCGCGCAACATGCCGGGAACGCTGCCGAAGATACCCATGCTGAAGCGCACGCGGATCCAGTTGGACCATTGGCCCGACTTGAGTGCGTGTGCCTGGTCATCCAGGGTGAGGATCGCCCCATCGCCATTGGCCGCAAGTTGCATGGGAATCGACAAGGGTGGCGCATCGGCATCAAACGGGTGCGCCGGCCCCTCCAGCGTGCTGCGCACGATGCCGTCCTCGTCCACCGGTGCAAGCACCACGCGACCGCCGCTTTCCGCACCCGGCATCGGCCGCGTGGCGAGCAGGGTATAGGTGCCCTGGGTGCCAAGCAGGTCGGGCACGCCCATGCCGGAAATCATGTGCGAGACCGGATCGGGCGGATAGGTGACCGGCACCCGCAGCACGCTGGCGCGTTGTCCATCGCGTTCGGCATCCAGCCAGAATGGCGTGCCCTGGCGGCGATTGCGCAGCTCGCCTTCACTCAGCGGAATTCGATAGCCAAACAGGGGCAACACGGTTGAGGGTGCTTGCTGCTCGGCGATGCTGAAATCGATGGCATAGGAATCCGGTGCGCGACGCAGGAAGTCGAAGATGCCGTGGCCGCCGGGGTCGAGGCCGGTGGCAAAGCTGGCCCAGGCCACCGGCGACTGCGGCGGGTTGCTGGTGGCCAGGTGCTGGTAGTGACCCTGCTCGCGCAGGGCCGAAAAATTGGGCAGGCGTCCTTCCTGCATCCAGCGTTCGCTGAGCACGGGATCGAGGCCATCGAAGCCGATCACCACCGTACGTGACTGGGCAGCAGGGCCGGGTGCAGGATTGGAAGCCGGCTTGCATCCGGCCAAAGACAACAGACCAACGGACAAGACGCAGACGCTGACGCGAAACCGCAAGCTCACGGGTTGGATTTCGAATCGTCGGACTTTTCCGCGGGCAAGCGCGCGCGCATGCGCCGGATCAGGTAGCGGATCGGCCAGATCAGTACCGCCGCCACGGCCAGCACGATGCCGACCAGCACGGCCCAGATCGAGCCGAGAAAACTCACGCCGGCACCAGGGCCGATGTAGGCGAAGGCCAGCGGGCTGGCAGCCAGCAGGATCAGGGCGAGCAGTAGACGCATGCGAAAGTCTCCGGTTTGCAGCCTGTCGGACTTATGGAATCGTTGGCGAGAATTCGACTGGGCGAGGGCAGATTTTCGACGATTTGCCGACCGATAGTGGTTCTATCGGTCAAGAAGCGGCGGAAATATGGACCGCTCAGGCGGATTCGCAGCCGATTTCCCATAATTTCGAGAGGCTGCTAGCCTGCGAGTTTAGCCGAGCGCAGCGGGATCGGGTATGGCGAAACGAGTGCGGCATGTCCCCTTCGCCCAGCGCAGGATCGCTCCCCTGCTGGCCCGTTTTCGCGGGCTGGGCCCGCGCCTGGCGCGCTGGGAGTCGGCTGCCGTCAGCGAGCAAATTCGCGGTGTGCAATCCAGCTCGCCGGTCTGGATCTGCGGCATGGCCCGTTCAGGCAGCACCATCCTGTTGCACATGCTGAACAATCTGCCCGGCTTTACCGCGCATCGATACAGTGACTATCCATGGTTGTGGACGCCGTATTGGTGGAATCATCTGCATTCGCGACTGCCCTTGCCGCGTGCCGAGGCTGCACAGCGCGCACACCGGGATTCCATCACGGTCACACGCGACAGCCCGGAAGCTTTCGAGGAAGTGTTCTGGATGCATTTTTTCGAAGGGCGCCACGACCCTGGCGTGAACCAGGTGCTCGATAGCGACACCCGGAATGAGGTGTTTGCGGAGTTTTTCGACTCGCACCAGCGCAAGTTGCTGGCAATCCGCGGTGCCCGCCGCTATCTCGCCAAAGCCAACTATCAGCTTGCGCGCCTGGGATTCCTGCACCGGATCTATCCGCAGGCCCGCTTTGTCATTCCCGTTCGCAACCCCGTGGCGCAGGTGAATTCACTCATCCGTCAGGATGATCTGTTCTGTCGCCTGGATTCCGAAGACGCCGCCGTTGGCGCGCACATGGCGCGTATCGGTCATTTCGAGTTCGGTGCGCAGAAGCGCGTGTTCAACATGGGCGATGATCGAGAGACTCAAGCCATTGCCACGGCCTTTTCACGTGGTGATCGCTTCGAGGCGTATGCGCGTCAGTGGGCCGTGCAATATGGCTACGCCCTGCAGCGCCTGGGCCAGGATCCCGCATTGACGGACGCCTGCCTGTGGATTGAGCATGAACGCCTGTGCCGCAATCCACGCACCGAACTCGCGCGACTGGCTGCGCATCTGCAACTGGACGAAAGTGACACACGGCGATTGCAGGAGCAGGGTGAGGAACAGATTCGCCAGAGACCGACCAGCGCTCCCGATTCAGGCGCGCCATCCGACGATGCAACGGCACCGTGGACGTCGAAGGTTTGGACGTCCGTCCAGGAATGGGCAAGTCGCCCTGCCAAGGGTGCAAGCTGATCGGGTCAGGCGCCCGATTCCGATGTCCGCAGGCGTTTCAGAATCTCGCTGCGTGCCTCGCGCAGGATGGAGTCACGGTCCAGTGATTCGACGATGTCGCTGACCACGCGCTTGGCACCGAGTTCGCCCCAGGATTTGCCCGCGGCGAGGTAACGGTCTGCCGCGCGGCCTACGATCTCGGTGGCATACCAGGCCAGTGCGCCTTGCGCGGTGGCGGTCAGTACCGTGGACATGCCGGCGCTGAGGCCCTTGAGTGCGGAGGCGACCAGATGCACGCCCCAGATGGCGCCCATGAGGGCTACCAGTTGTGCGCAGATGGTTGCAATCAGGCCACCGGCCTCGCGTTGCGTGATCGGCAGCCCGTACACGCGGGCCAGGTGCATGACCAGCGCCGCATCCAGCGCACCGGCCGCGAGCAGGTCGGCCACCGGGATCGGATTCAGCGCTACGGCAATGCTCTTGGCGATGCAGTATTGGCGAATGACCTTGCTCGCCAGCTCACGTTGGGCAACAACGATGCGCTTGCCCACGGCATCGCTCAGGCGTCCGGCAAACAGGCTGGCGTTCAACGCCGACAAGGTGCGTCCCTCGCGAGCAAGGATATCCAGCAGGCGTGCCTGCAAGGCGGAGATATCGCTGGGCTGCGCCAGCAATTCCTCACGCTCGCGGCCATCGGTGCCTTGCGACAATCTTCGCAACGCGGGTGGCAGCGCGCTCACCGCGACCACGTTCTCTGGCTGCACCAGGCCTTGCGCATGTTCGCGCAGGCGTTCGAGCAGGCGGTCCTTCTCGCTTTCGCTGTAGCGGTCGGCCTTGTTCAGGGCCAGCAGCAGCGGGCGGTTGGTGCGCGCAAGCTCCACCAGCGCATCATGCTCGCGCGTGGTCATGTCGGCATCGACGACGAAAACCACGAGGTCGCTGATGGAAGCGACTTCCATGGCCAGTTGCTCGCGTGCTTCACCATCCAGTTCATCGATGCCCGGCGTGTCGATCAGATGCACGCCATTGCCGGCCACCTCGCGCCAGTGGCGCGGCGTGGCTTCGCGCGTCGTGCCGTGCAGCACGCTGACCGCGAAGGCGGGCTCACCGAGCAGGGCATTGGCCAGCGCCGACTTGCCGACGCTGACCCGGCCGAACACGGCCAGGTGAAGCTCATCGCGTTCAAGCTTGCCGAGCAGGGACTCCAGCCGACTGAAGTCGTCGGCCAGGCTGCTGCGCACGGCTTGGGGAATCTGCGGGTCATCCAGCAGGGCGCGCAGGCTTTGTTCGGCCTGCGATTGGCGGTCGGCAGAAGGATCGGTGTTTTCAGGCTGGTCGGTGCGCGCCTGCGTGAATCGTTGACGCAGGCGTTGCCACCACGATCTGGCCTCGCTCACTTCTTGTTTTCGAGTTCAAGATGCGCGTTGACGGTGACTTCTGCACCAATCGTCGAGGTGTCGGCGAAATCACCGCTGCCGATGCCGAAATCCAGGCGATTGAGGCGCGCGGAAACATTCAGCGTGGCGCCGCCTTCGCGCGGCGTGAAGGTCACATCCAGATTGACCGGTTTGCTCACGCCCTTGAGGTCGAGCGTGCCTTCGGCAATCACCTTGGCGCCATCCTGGCGGAAGCTGCGCGTGACGAAATGCGCGGTCGGAAATTTGGTGATGTTGAAGAAATCGCTGCCAGGCAGGGATTCGTCGCGGTCGGTGTCGCCGGTGTTGGCACTGGCCAGGTGCACGGTGACATCGAACCTTGCACTGGAGAGGTCGGCCGGGTCATAGCTGATCTTTGCCTGGAAGTCGCCGAATCGACCCTTGAACGACTCACCCTGGAAAGTGCCGGTGAATCCGAGTGTGCTGCCTTTTCCCATCGTGTAGTCGGCCGCCAGCAAGGGCGCGGGCAGGAACAGCAAGCTCAGCAGGCAGGCTACGGTCTTCATCGCGAGTCTCCGGATTTGCGTTGGCGCAGGCGCGCAAAGGGCAGCATACGCAACAAGGTGTTGTCGCGCTCGAACAGATGATGAACCAGCGCGCCGCCCACATGCACCACCAGCACCAGAATCAGGACCCAGAACAGGTATTCGTGCACGGATTCGGCCAGTTCGCTGAGCTCCTCGTTCTTTTCGGCCAGCGCCGGCAGGTTGAACAGTTTGAAGAACTGCAAGGGGAATCCGTGCAACGAGTTCATGATCCAGCCGCTCAAGGGCAAGGCCAGCATGAACAGGTAGAGCACGCCGTGGGTGAGATGGGCGGCAATGGCTTGCCAGCGAGGCATGGGCTCATCGCGCGGCTTGCGGTCGATCCAGCGCCAGGAAATGCGCAGCAACAGCAGGGCCAGCACGGTCAAGCCGATCGACTTGTGCAGGGCAAACGCATTGAGCTTGCCCATGCCACGCGGCATCTCGGTCATGATGAGGCCAAAGATGCCATTGCCGATGATGGCCAGCGCCATCAGCCAATGCAGCAACTTGGCCATGCCGCCCCACTGGGTCTCAGTGCTCTTGATTGCCATTCCCGCCAGGCTCCTTCTTGGTCTTGCTGCGAATGCCTTCAATCTCGATGCGGATTTCAACCGGTCCGGCCACCACCTCGCGGAAGCTGTCCATGCCGAAATCGAAACGGTTCAAGTGCGCAGTGGCGGTGAAACCGGCTTTGCTCCTGAACGCGTACGGATCGTTGCCGATGCGGTTGAACCTCACGTTCAGTTGAACCGGTTGGCGAATGCCGCGCAGCCAGAGTGATCCGTGCAGGATGCCCTCGTCTTTCGCAGTCGGCTCAAGGCGGTCACCGATGAAGCGTGCAGTTGGCCATTTCTCACTGGCGAGGAAACCGGCCGCACGGACTTTTTCGTTCCATTGGGCATCACCCATGTCCACTGATGCGGTATCGATGACGATGTCGGCGCGTGCGCTGCTCCAGTCCTTGGGGTCGAACTGGAACCAACCCTGCTTGACCCTGAGCCGACCGATGCCATGCGAGAAGCCGAGATGATCGGCAAAAAACACGATCTGGCTGTGCACGGGATCCAGTTCGTAGGTTTGCAGATCCGCCGCGCGTGCGTATGTCGGCAACACGGCCATCGCCACAAGCGTGGAGGCAAGCAGAAGCAGAAGCGTAGGCAAGCGCATGAGGCCAGCTTGGCAAAAAGCCGCGCACTTGGCCAGTTTTCTGATGCGTGCATGGAGGCGTCCTGCTTCTCCAGTTTCGGAGGAGGAACCCGGCCCCGAGTTGCCTGTGGCTTCTTCCGTCGCCGGGGTGTGGGTGCTGACACACCGCCCTTGGGCGGCATAGGGTCTCAGGAGAGACAAAAGCTTTCCGATAGGCCTGCGGCCGCTCCGGGCGCCGGGCTTTTCCTTCTCCCATTTCGGGAGAAGGTGCCGAAGGCGGATGAGGGGCATTTGCTTCGGATTGCTGCGGAGGTTTCAGATCGGCCTGAGGCCGCTCCGAGCTACCTTTCTTTGAATGGGCAAAGAAAGGTAGCCGAAAGAAAGCCCACCCGGGGTTCGCGCATCGCTCGCAAGGCGAGCGCTGTGCCCTGCGCGACTCGCCCGCCACGGGCCGGCACGAACTCGGCCATCCCTGGCCTCGAACATGCGTGCCTTGCTCCCGTTTCGGGCTGCGTTGCTCGGCGCGCACCACGGGAGTTTGCGCGGGCAGAAGTCGAGGCGGCATGAAGATCACGTTCCGCGCACGAGCATGTCGATAGCTTGATGCTTGAACTTGCGATGGTGGACTTCTCTTTGGTTACTTTCTCTGGATCACTCAAGAGAAAGTAGCTCGGGTTGGCCGAAGGCTGATCGAAAGGATTTTGCAATGGAGCAACACCAATAGCACCCTCATCCGGCACTGCGTGCCACCTTCTCCCGGCGGGCGAAGGAAAGAAATTCAGCGCTTCGTGCCACCTTCTCCCGGCGGGCGAAGGAAAAGAATTCGGTTCTTCGTGCCACCTTCTCCCGGTGGGCGAAGGAAAAACCCCGGCACTACTTGTCACCTTCTCCCGAAACGGGAGAAGGAAAATCCCGCGGTTCGCGCTTGCGCAGCGCATCCAGCACCACGCTGGCCACGCGTTCGATGCGTTCCCGGCCCGGTTCGCTGAGCAAATCGCGCAGGTGGCGTTCGGTTTCAAGCTGGTCCAGGCGTGCGTGTTCGGCCAGGGTCAGGTTGAGCGCACGGCCGAGGGAGTCGAAGGCGAGGCCATAGGCAAAGGCGTGCACGACGCCACCGCCGAGGGTGCCGAGTCCCGGGAAGGCTTTCATGGCATTGCCGGCGATGGCGAGCACGATGGCCGTGGTGCTGCGGATGGTCAGGCCGATGCGCGTCAGCAACTGCTCGATGTCGATGTCGCGCGCCGGCACTGCGTGGATGCGGGCCAGCTCGCGCACCATGGCGGTTCCCAACGCGCCCTGGATGATGATGTCGGTGCCCGGTGCAACGGCCGCCATCGCACCGACCACTGCGCGTCGCGTGTAGCGCGTCACGCAGGCCTCGGAATCTCGCATGGCCATCTCGCGGGCGACTTGCTGGCTGCGCAGCTCGATGCTGGAAAGCACGGCGGCCTCGCGGCCTGCTTCCAGCGCCGCGTTGCCGCCGCGTGTCAGTTCCTGCAATGCATTGAGCAAGCCATCGATCTCGGGCTTGCGCTCGCGTTCCACGCGCTCGAGGCGGCCGTCGGCAATCCTGCGTTCAAAGACTTCACGGCCACCCGCGCTGAGACTGACGACGGCGCGACACACATCGCTGTAGCGCTGCTTCAGGGTATCGAGCAGCGCGTCGCGCTCCGCAGGCTGGAATTGGTCGACCTTGTTGAGGGCGAGGATCAGCGGTTTGCCGAAACCGGCCAGCCAGCGCAGTTCGGCGTCCTGCGCGCGCCCGAGATCGGATGCGGCCAGGTAGACCACGGCATGTGCACGCAGCGCCTCGTCGCGGGCCAGTTGTTCGCGCAGTTGTCCGGAGACTTCGCCGCTGCCGGGCATGTCGGCAATCACCAACTCGCGGCCATCCGGCAGATGGCCAAGGTAATGACTGACCTGACGGGTGGTGCCGCCGATGACATCAGCTTCGATGGCGCCTGCATTCTCACTGGCCAGTTGCCGCAGCAGGCTGGATTTGCCGGTGCTGATCTCGCCAAACAGGGCGACATGGCACTCGCCACTGAGTCTCCTGCGATCCAGTTCCAGCAGTTCCTGTTCAAGGTTGGCGACATCGGCGGACTGTTCGCGCAGGTCGGCGACGCGCGCCTCGACTGTGGCGCGATCCGGAATGTTGCGCGCGGTGGCGCGTGCCCTGCGTGCGCGTGCAGGACGCAGCAATTTCCAGCCAAACCACAGCAGCGCACCGAAGATTGCAGCCGCCAGCACGATGAGCGGTACGCGAAGCAACAAGGGCATCGCCTGCACGCGTTCGTAGAATTCAAGCAGTCCGTTGAGCAGGCTGATGGCAAACCACAGCAGCACCACGGCTGCCAAGGCGAGCAGGCCAAACAGGATCAGGCGCAAGGGCAGGCGCGAGTGGGTCATGCCGGCGATTGTAGGCAAGCGGGAAGGCTTTGGGGCTCTCTTGAAGCTCAGGCGAACTGCAAACTCCAGACCCGAAAGCAGGCTGAGAAGGCGCGGAAGTCGCGCCTTCATCATGCGCTACCGCGGAGCGGCATTCTCAATCCTCCAGGATACATCGGCGCGCTAACCCCCGTGGTTCGAGCCGAGCAACGCAGCCGGATGCGGGAGCAAGGCGCCCTTGTCCGAGGACAGGGATGTCCGAGTTGGCGCCGGCCCGTGGACGGCAAGGTGCGAAGGGCACATCGCTCGCCACGCGAGCGATGCGCGAACCCCGGGTGGCCTTCTCTTTGCCCACTTTCTCTGACTCCGGGCGTCCTGCCCTCCGCCCTTCGGGCCAGCTCCGCTGTTCGCGCCGCTCCTGCGGCGCAGTGGCCACGCAAGAGAAAGTGGGGCGCACGCCGTAGGCGGGTGAGGACCTTCGGGTAGTCTGACAAGGATGCATTTCCATTGAGGCACTCAAAACTGAATCGAGAAAGCTTTGAAGAGGGATGCGCAGACATGGCACCATGCCGAACGCGCACGCAGGGGAGCGACATGCGAGGCCTTGTACTTGCTTTGGCCATCGGCTGGGTGCTGAATGCGCTTGCCGCACCGCCTGCGCAGCCGTGGTTCGAGCGCCTGCAGGTGGCCGACGGCCTGCCTTCGAGTCAGGTCTACGCCCTGCGCCAGGGCAAGGACGGATTCGTCTGGATCGGTACGCGCGATGGACTTGCCCGCTACGACGGCGTCGATTTCCGCGTCTGGCGACATGACCCGGGAGATGCAGCGTCGCTGGCCAGCAATGATGTTTCCGCGCTGCTGATCGACAGCCGTGGGCGGGTCTGGTGCGGTGGTGAAGCATCGGGCTTGAACGAGCAGATCGGCGATCACGCATTCCGGCATTACCGCCATGATCCGCGGGATCCGCACAGTATTGGCAGCGACGACCTGTTCAGCATCATCGAAGATGCGCAGGGCACGATCTGGGTTGGCACCTACATGGGTGGCCTCAATCGTCTGCTCGCAGACGGACGCTTCGAACGCATCGGGCATCCGCAGCAAGGCACGCCAAGCCTGCGTTCTCCCACCGTGATCAGCCTGGCTGCCGATGCGCAGGGTCGCATCTGGATCGGCACCGACAACGGCCTCGATGTGCGTGAGCGCGATGGGCGCATCTTGCACATCGCGTTGCCGGAACTGGAGGCACGCGCGGATCGCTTGCCGATCGGCAGCCTGCGTTTGCAGGACGATGGCAGCATGCTGGTCGGCACCGATTTTGGTGTGGCACGTGTGGGTGCCGACCTGAAGCCGGCCGGACTCATCATGCAGACACCGGCGCGCATGGCGACCATGGCCATGCTCGACGATCGCGCGGGTGGCTACTGGTTTGGCACCACGGCCGGCCTCTGGCACCTGCGCGGCGAACAAAAACAGCGCTTCGGCGGCGACGATGCATTGCCCGGTGAGCTGGCGTCTTCGCGCGTGATGGATGTGATGCGCGATCACGAAGGCGGCTTGTGGATCGCGCTGTTCGACGCCGGCGTGGCGCGACTGCCGGCACGCTGGCGCAATTTTTCCGTCTGGCGCCATCGACCCGGCGAGACCAACAGCCTGCAGCACACCCAGGCCGAAGGCGTCAGTGTGGATGCCGGTGGTGGCATCTGGGTCAGCAGTGGGCGCGACGGGCTCGATCACATTGATGCGTTCAGTGGTGCTGTCGTCCATCACGGCCAGCGCCTGAAGGCTGCCGGCAGCCAGTTGCGATCCCTGGTGCAGATCGGCGATGAGCTGTGGGTGGGGCATCAGCGCGGCATTCGTCGCTATGCATTGAAGGAGGGCAGCGTTATCGAGTTGCCGCTCGACAACGCCAGCGCCCATGCCTTGCCACGCGGATTCGTCAATCGCCTGCTGCGCGCGGCGGATGGTCAACTGTGGGCAAGCCTGCGCGGTGGCGGCGTGGCCCGCATCGATCCGGCCACGCAGGGGATCGACAGCTTCACGCCGTCTGCGGGTACGCTCGCCGATGCCGATATCGCCGACCTCGCGTTTGATGCCGGGGGCCATGCTTGGGTTGCCAACGCGCATGGCCTCGAGCGTTTCGATGCCGAGGCGAGGCGCTTCGTGCCGGTGCCCGGCATTCCGGATGAGGCGGTGCACGCCCTGGCCTTTGATGGCAAGGGTTCACTCTGGCTGCATCGCTTTGGCGCGCTGGAAAGATACAGGCTGGTTGGCGCAGGCGCGCAATTGCAGGAGCGCTTGGATCATGCGCGTGGATGGCCGGCCATGCAGGTGCTTGGGCTGTTTGTGGCGCCGGATGCGAGCGTTTGGGTGGCCAGTCAGCGTGGACTCTGGCGCGTGGACGCTACAACGCAGGGCGTACGCCAGTTCAGCGAGCGCGATGGATTGCCGAGTGCGGAATTCGTCAGTGCCTTTGCGCGGGCGCCGGATGGCACCGTCTATGCGAGCACGCGTGCCGGCATCGTCGCGTTTGATCCTTCGGCAATCCGGCTCGATTCGCCAGCACCGCCGCTGAAGCTGACGGCAGTCTCCGTGCGGCGCGACAATCAAGTGATCGAACTCGATCCGCTTGCCGAGATCCGTCTCAAGCACGATGACCGCGAGTTCAACGTACAGGCGCGCGCGCTGTCGTTTCTCAATGCGGGTGGCAACAGTTATCGCTTCAAGCTCGAAGGCTTCGACAAGGATTGGGTGGCCACGGCCGGGCGCGGAGAGCGCGTGTTTTCGCAATTGCCGGCCGGTGAATACACCTTGCGCATTCGCGCAAGCAATGCCGATGGCGTGGCGGCAGCGCAGGAAGTCAGCCTTGCGCTCGGCGTGGCCGCTGCACCCTGGCGGACGCCGATGGCCTTTGTCGCCTATGCGGCCATGGCGCTGATCCTGATTGGCCTGGGCTTGCGCACCTGGCGCGCACGCCTGCGCCAGCGTCACGCCATTGAACTGGCAGAACAGAAGCAGCGCTCTGCCGAACACCTGGCCAGCGCAAAATCCACCTTTCTCGCCAACATGAGCCACGAGATCCGCACGCCCATGACCGGCATGCTGGGCATGGCTGAATTGCTGCAGGGAACCCCGCTGGATGAGCGACAGCGCGGCTATGCAGAGGCGATCAGCCGATCGGGTGACTTGCTCTTGCGCCTGGTCAACGACAGCCTGGACCTCGCGCGTATCGAAGCCGGCAAGCTGGCCCTCGAGCAACGCCCGCTCGATCCAGCCGGTTTGCTTGGCGAGGTGGCGGCACTTGAGGAACCGCTGGCACGCAACAAGGGCTTGCAATTGCTTGTCGAAACCGATGCCCGCTTGCCGCGGCGGGTCGAGGGTGATGCGTTGCGCATCAAGCAGGTGTTGTTCAACCTGGTCAACAACGCGATCAAGTTCACCGAACGCGGCAGCATCACGCTCAAGGCGGCGCCGGGCGCAGGCGAAATCGAAGGCAAGGGCATTGAATTTCTGGTTGCCGATACCGGCCCCGGCATGAGGGAGGACATCCGCCAGCGCCTGTTCGGTCGTTTCGAACAATCCTCGGGCGTGACGCGACGCTTTGGCGGCAGCGGTTTGGGTTTGTCGATCTGCCAGCAGTTGGTGGAATTGATGGGTGGCGGCATTTCCGTGCAAAGCACCCTGGGCAAGGGAACCTGCATCCGGGTTTTCCTTCCGCTCAGGATCGTTGCCGGTGGCTTGGACGTGTCGCCGGCCTCACCCATCGAGGCTCGGCGGGGGGATTTGTCGGAGCGCACGCAAGCTGGACACGCGAATCACCGCATCCACGCGTTGGTCGTCGAAGACGATGTGACCATCGCCGCGGTGATTCGCGGCATGCTGGAAAGCGAAGGCCTGCGCGTGACACACGCCGCCCACGGGCTTGCCGCGCTTGCGGCACTCGGCGAAGGGGATATTGATGTTGCCCTGATGGATCTGGACTTGCCCGGCATCGATGGCTTGCAGTTGGCCCGCATGATCCGTGAGCGTGAGCGCGAAGGTGCCGCACTTTTGCCGATCATCGCCATCACCGCGCGCGCAACGGGCGATGAGGAAGCACAAGCCCGTGCGGCCGGCATGGATGGTTTCCTGCGCAAGCCGATCACCCTGGCCATGCTGCAAACGGCATTGCGCCCGTGGCTTGGGCCCTCGTAGCGTGGCGTTTGCTCTGCTTGCCTCACGCTTCGGGTAGAGCGGAGCTTGCTCCGCTTGCTGTTCGCGATGTGTTGATAGCCGAGCAAGCTCGGCTCTACAAGAGCATCGTGGTTCCCGTAGAGCGGAGCTTGCTCCGCTTGATGTTCGCCATGCGTCGATAGCCGAGCAAGCTCGGCTCTACAAGAGCATCGTGGTTCCCGCAGGGCGGAGCTTGCTCCGCTTGGAGCGGGCGCGTGAACACTTGGCAGGTCGGGTTTCAACCCGACGCCTTTGGCTCTTCTGCGGCAACTTGTCGGGCTGAAGCCTGAAGACTCATGTCGCCGCCTCCCACGTTGGCGGTGCCGTCCACGGGGTGAAACCCTATTCTGGCTCGGCCCATTCCAACGACAGGAGACGACGACCATGTCAATGTACGCC
>SHNG01000022.1 GCA_004295005.1 Gammaproteobacteria bacterium | reverse complement strand
CAGGAATCGCATGGCACCCATGCCATGCGGATTCATTGCAAGGATGGCCGGTATGCCGGCAATGCAGGAGCAATTGCCGGCGATGGCCAGGAATCGCATGGCGCCCATGCCATGCGGATTCATTGCAAGGATGGCCGGTATGCCGGCAATGCAGGAGCAATTGCAGACGATGGCGCAGGCCGGATTGACCACACTCGGGTCCCTTCATTGCGTGCCGCGCTTGCGCGACAATAGGGATTCGCTTGCGCACCTTGTCGTGCCTTGCGCCGTCCCCACGCACACCCGGAGCACTCCATGTCGGATTCCACCCCCAAGCCGCCCGCCGGCAGCGCCGCCATCAGCATCAGCAATGGCATCCTCAAGGTTCCGGATCACCCGGTCATTCCCTTCATCGAAGGTGACGGCACTGGCCCCGACATCTGGCGTGCTTCGGTGCGCGTACTCGACGCTGCCGTGGAAAAGGCCTATGGCGGCAAGCGCAAGATCCATTGGCTTGAAGTGCTGGCGGGTGAAAAGGCCTTCAACGAAACCGGCAACTGGTTGCCGGATGCCACCGTCGAGGCCTGTCGCGAGTACCTGGTTTCGATCAAGGGACCGCTGACCACGCCGGTCGGTGGCGGCATCCGTTCGCTCAACGTGGCCCTGCGCCAGATGCTCGATCTCTACGCCTGCGTGCGCCCGGTGCGCTGGTTCAATGGCGTGCCCTCGCCGGTGAAGGATCCGTCCAAGGTGGACATGACCATCTACCGCGAGAACACCGAAGACATCTACGCCGGCATCGAATTCCAGCAAGGCAGCGAGGATGCAAAGAAGTTTGCCGCGCTGCTCAAGGAAAACTTCCCGGACCGCTACAAGAAGATCCGTTTTCCGGACAGCTCCGGCTTCGGCATCAAGCCGGTGTCGATCGAAGGCACCGAGCGGCTGGTGCGCGCGGCCATCAAGTACGCCATCGACAATGACCGCAGCTCGCTTACCCTGGTGCACAAGGGCAACATCATGAAGTTCACCGAAGGCGGCTTTCGCGACTGGGGTTATGCCCTGGCCCAGCGCGAATACGGCGCGGTGGAAATCGACGGCGGTCCCTGGTGCAAGTTCAAGAACCCGAAAAGCGGCAAGGACATCATCGTCAAGGACGCCATTGCCGACGCCTTCCTGCAGCAGATCCTGTTGCGTCCGGCCGAATACGACGTGGTCGCCACGCTCAACCTCAACGGCGACTATCTCTCCGACGCGCTGGCAGCCCAGGTCGGCGGCATCGGCATCGCCCCGGGTGGCAATATCAACTACGTCACCGGCCATGCCGTGTTCGAAGCCACCCACGGCACGGCACCCAAGTACGCAGGGCAAGACAAGGTCAACCCGGGTTCGGTGATCCTGTCCGGCGAAATGATGCTGCGTTACATGGGCTGGAACGAAGCCGCCGACGCCATCATCGCCGCAATGGACAAGGCCATCGGCAACAAGCAGGTCACCTACGACTTCGCCCGCCTGATGGAAGGCGCCACCGAGGTGAAGTGCTCGGAATTTGCTGATCGTTTGATTGCGGCGCTCTAAGGAAGGTTTGAACACGTATTGTCGCGAGCAAGCTCGCTCCCACCATTGCTTGATTTTGTGGGAGCGGGCTTGCTCGCGACGAATGGGTTCCGTACTTGTTCAGAGTTTCTCCAAGGCAGGGATTCGGGAATCGGGATTGTGACAAGCCGGGAGTGGAGAATCGGGAATAGGGAATCGCCAAAGCCCGTTGTCGGCAAACCGACGACTTTCGCGCAATCGAATTCCGACTTCCATTCTCCGGCTTCCGTTCCCTTGCTTGTCCAATTCTCGATTCCCTGCCCCCGATTCCCGGTCGTCACCCCATGACGACCAGCCTCCACGAACGCGCGGCGGCCCTGATCCTCGACGCGTTCCTCGATTACAACGCACGCTTTTCCGACATCACGCGCCGTGCCAAACGTCGATTCGAGCGGCGTGACTGGAAGTACGTGCAGGTCGATGCCAATGCGCGCGGCGATCTCTACGATGTTTGCCTGCGCGAAACCCTGGGGCGGCTCGAATTGCTGCTGGAGGAGCGCGTTCGCTCACGCACGGTGTGGAGCGCCACGCGCGATGCCCTGTCCGGGCTGATCCAGCCCATGCTTGATCGCGAGTTTCCCAAGACCTTCTTCAATTCACTTTCGCGCCGCCAGTTCCATACGGCTGGCGTGGCTGCCGACATCGAGTTCGTGGACCTGCACAGCGAGCCCACGGCCGGCATTGTCGATGCCGTTGATCTTCACCGGTATGAGGTGGCCGACGGCATGCGCCGGGTGTGTGCGCGAATCCTCGCCGACTATCCCTTTGCCAACGGCTATGCGGACATCAAGACATGCGTTGGCGCAATTGCGCGCAGCCTGCGTGATCGACTGCAGCATCGCCATGCTTCCGGCTTGCAATCGATAGAGCTGATACCGGTGCCATTCTTCCGCGAGCGTCGCGCCTATCTGGTGGGTCGCGCCGTCAGCGAACGTGGCCACTTGCCGGTGGTGATTGCCTTGGTCAGCACCCCGCAAGGGGTCATGGCCGACGCCGTGCTCACCGAGGTGGAGCAGCTCTCGCAATTGTTCAGCTATGCGCGCAGTTACTTCCACGCCGACCTGCCAACGGTTGCCGACATCGTGGTGTTTCTTGCTGCGCTGATGCCACACAAGCCGATCGACGAGTTGTTTACCCTGCTCGGCCGCGTCAAGCAGGGCAAGACCGAGCGCTATCGCCACTTGTTCAGGCATCTGCAGCGGCATGCAGATGAGCGCCTGGTCCGTGCCGATGGCGCGCGCGGCATGGTGATGGCCGTGTTCACGCCGCGTGATTACCCGCTGGTGTTCAAGGTGATCCGTGATCGCTTTGCGTACCCGAAGGACATCGGGCGTCGCCAGGTCGAGGAGAAGTACCGCCTGGTGTTCCGCCATGACCGCATCGGTCGCCTGCTTGATGCCCAGGAGTTTCGCCACCTGCATTTTCGTCGCGATCAGTTCGATGCGGACATGCTCGAGGAGCTGCTCGCCGAATGTTCGGAGGCCGTGTCGCTGCAAGGCGATCAGGTGCTGGTCAGGCACTGTTACGTGCAGCGTCGCCTGCGGCCGATGAATCTGTTCGTGCGCGAGGCCTCCGCCGAGGACGCACTCCGGGCCATGCTCGACTACGGTCAGTCGATCAAGGATCTGGCCCGCAGCAACGTGTTTCCGGGCGACCTGTTGCTGAAGAACTTTGGCATCAGTCGTGGTGGACGCGCGATCTTCTATGACTACGACGAGTTGTGCCTGCTCGATGATTGCCGTTTCCGCGATTTGCCACAGGCGCGAGAGGAAGACGAAACCCGGCCGCTGGAAGAATGGCTGACGGTACGCGATGGCGATGTGTTCCCCGAGCTGTTCCCGCGTTTCCTGGGCGTGCCTGCCCATTTGCGTGATGCATTGGTTGAAGCACACGGTGAAATCTTCGATGCCCTCTGGTGGCGCAGGACCCAGGCGGAACTGACCGAGGGCCAATACAATGACGTTGCGCCCTACACCGACGCCGCCCGACTCATGCACAGGCGCGAGTCGGATTGAGCATTGACACAGGTCCGGATTGCATCGGTACATCGCCCTTGGCAGCCAATTCGCTGATCTAGCGGACCGGTGCGCTGTGCTAGGCTAAACGACCCCACGCAATCGTGTTCACCCCTGGAGAATTCCATGAAAGTCCTCCCGCTCGCCGCAACCCTCGCCCTCATCCTGACTGCCTGTGGCCAGAAAACCGAAACACCGGCCGCACCGGAGTCCGCCTCCGATCAACCCGCCGAAGTGGTCGCACCAGCGCCTGCCGTCGAAGCCGTCGCCAATCCACTGGATGCCGCCATCGCCGGTGATTGGCGCTCGGCTGAAAACAAGGCGCGCGACCAGTACCGCCATCCCAAGCAGACCCTGGAATTCTTCGGACTCAAGCCGACCGATACCGTCGTCGAGATCACCCCGGGCGGCGGCTGGTACACCGAGATCCTCTCGCCCTACCTGTGGAGCAAGGGCAGCTACATCGCCGCGATCGCCAACAGTGAAAGCTCCGAGTACAACAAGACGAGCAACGAGCGTTTCCGCGCCAAGCTGGCCGCGGATCCGGCCCACTACGAGTCCGCGAAAATCGTCGAATTCGATCCCAAGGCACCCAACTTCGGTGCCGATGGCTCCGCCGATGTCGTGCTGACTTTCCGCAATGTGCACAACTGGGTCGGTGCGGGCACCGCCGAGGCCATGTTCAAGGCCTTCAATGCCGTGCTCAAGCCCGGCGGCACCCTGGGTGTTGCCGACCATCGCGCGGCGGACGACGCGACGCCGGAATCGATGAAGAATTCCGGTTACCTGACCACGGCCTCCGTGGTCAAGCTGGCCACCGATGCCGGATTCACCCTGGTCGAGTCGAGCGAGATCAACGCCAACCCCAAGGACACGCGCAATCATCCCGAGGGCGTCTGGACTCTGCCACCCACCCTGGCGCTCAAGGATGTGGATCGCGACAAGTACCTGGCCATTGGCGAGTCGGACCGCATGACCCTCAAGTTCATGAAGCCGAAGGCCGACGCCATCTTCGAGCAGGGCACCGATAGCAAGCCGGCAACGCCGGCCCAGTAACAATGTTTGATCGCAGCCGGGGGCGCAAGCCACCGGCTGCACCCTTGCGATGTTGATCCTGTTCAACAAGCCCTTTGGCGTGCTGTGCCAGTTCACCGACGCCGGGGGGCGCCCGACCTTGGCCGACTACATCCGGCAAAAGGACGTCTATGCGGCCGGACGCCTGGACATGGATTCCGAAGGCCTGCTCCTGCTCACCGACGATGGCGCACTCGCCCATCGCATCACCGATCCACGCCATCGCCAGCACAAGACCTATCTTGCTGAAGTGGAAGGGGTGGCGGGCGATGATGCACTTGCCGCCTTGCGCCGTGGGGTGCAGCTCAGGGATGGCCTCACGCGGCCTGCCGAGGCGCGCGCCCTCGAAGCGGCACCCGATTGGTTGTGGCCACGCGATCCGCCGGTACGGTTCCGCAAGAACATTCCAACCGCCTGGCTGGAGTTGAGCATTTCCGAGGGGCGCAACCGCCAGGTGCGTCGCATGACCGCAGCGGTCGGATTGCCCACCTTGCGCCTGATCCGCACGCGGGTTGGCGAGCACGAATTGGGTGGGCTCAAGCCAGGCGAGTTTCGATCACCACGCGTCGCTTAGGC
The DNA here is from genome assembly GCA_004295005.1 of Gammaproteobacteria bacterium. Classification (GTDB taxonomy): domain Bacteria; phylum Pseudomonadota; class Gammaproteobacteria; order Xanthomonadales; family Rhodanobacteraceae; genus Dokdonella. The sequence continues at coordinate 36,507 of SHNG01000022.1, read as the reverse complement.
CCACAGCCGAGCAAGCTCGGCTCTACCCATTTGTCACGTTTCGCGTAGAGCGAAGCTTGCTCCGCTTGCCGTTGGCTCGGGCCCACAGCCGAGCAAGCTCGGCTCTACCCATTCGTCACGTTTCGCGTAGAGCGGAGCTTGCTCCGCTTGCCGTTGGCTCGGGCCCACAGCCGAGCAAGCTCGGCTCTACGCTTTCGTTAGGTTTCGCGTAGAGCGGAGCTTGCGCCGCTTGCCGTTGGGCCGGGTCCACGGTCTAAGGTCGCGCGTCGCGCTTCACCCTTTCGGCAACCAGGGCCACGATCGGTATGCCCGCGTACATGTCGGCAGGCGGGTCCTGGTTGGACAACACGACCACCGTATACGGCGATCCCATCACGAGATGAAGGTGCGTGCTCACGCCGGGAAAACCGCCGTTGTGGCCGACCACGGTTTCGCCGTAGAAGTCCACGATCTCGGTCGCATAGCCGTAACCGCGGCCGTCCTCGACCGGTCCCTGCGCCGTTGCCATCTGCTTGAACCAGGCCTTGCTGACCACGCTGCCGCTGCGCAGCGCCTCGGCAAAACGCACGAGATCGCCCGCGGTGGAAATTGCGCCGCCGGCCGGACTGCCGATGTCGGCCTCGGCGATCTTCCAGTCCGGCGAACCTTCGCGGGTGTACGGCGTGACCAGTCCTGCACCGGCGTGCGGAACGTTGTTCGGCGAGCTGCGGGTCATGCCGGCCGGCGCAAACACGTGCTTGCGCAGATAGTCCGGATAGCTCTCGCCGGAAACCTTCTCGACGATCGCGCCAGCCAATGCCAGGCCGGCGTTGCTGTAGGCCTTGGCGCTGCCCGGCGTGAACTGCGGTTCGTCCTTGTCGAACAGCGGCAGGAATTCGGCTGCGCGCTGGACACCGTTGCTCATCATCGATGGCGTGCGCTTGTCGAGGAAGTCACCAAGCCCGGACGTATGCGCCAGCAGCATCGACACGGTCACCTGATCGCGAACAGTCGTGTTCGGATAGTCAGGGAAAAACTTTCCGACCGTATCGGATGGCGCAAGCTTGTCCTGGTCGACGAGCTGGCCGATTGCCACCGCCGTGAACATCTTGCCCAATGAGCCCAGGGTGAACCCGCTCGATGTGTCGAACGGCGTCTTCCCGGCACGATTGGCATACCCGCCGCTGGCCTGGGCGATGATGCGCTCGCCGCGTGCGACCACGACGATGCCGGAGAACAGCCCGCTGCTGGACAGGCGCGCCACCGACTGTTCCAGCTCGCGCGCAATGACGGCGTCGTCGATCCGGGCAGGCAGCGCCGATTCGACGGGCAGGGTCGGCATCATGCCGCCGCGATCGACTTCACCGGCTTCGTCCGCCAACAGGATGATTTCAAACCACGCACCGCTCTTGCGGCCGCGTGTCGTCAGCGTGATCGACAAGGGTTCGGACTTCACCACCGTTACCGCCTCCAGGCCACCGTTGGCCGAGCACAGCTCGAACATGTCGGCGGCGCGCGCGGCCGGCGTCATGCGTCCACGGCCACCGCTGGAAAGTTGCGCATCAAACCAGGATGTCATGCGCGCACGGTCGGGTTGCTCGCACAGCTTCATCCATTCACTCATCAGCCGGGCCGCTGGCGTTTCCGGCAGCGCAGGGGTCTTGCTGACCACGGACTCTGCGCAGACGGGGCTGGCAGCCACGCTGAGGGCCAGTGCAATCAAAGAAAGGATGCGCGGAACGGGATGAACGGGCGTCATGACAAGCGGATTCCTGGAAGAAGGGAAGCATTGGGGATGCCGGCGGGTACATGATGGCAGCAATGCAGGCACCCGTTTCGCGCAAGTAGATGCGTGAAGCAGGCGTCCGGTTGCAGCCGCAGGGGAACGTGCGCCCGGCGCACCGCCCAGCGCCAGGCGAGGCCAGACCGTGGCGGTACCCACTCCGGCCAATCAGCGGTTGGTCAACTGCAGCTCGATGCGTCGGTTGCGTGCGAGTGCGGCAGGGCTGTCGCCATTGTCGATCGGCTGGAACTGGCCAAAGCCATTCGCCGACAGGCGATGTGCGGGAATGCCCTGCACCACCAGGTATTTGACGATGGCCAAGGCTCGCGCACTGGACAACTCCCAGTTCGAGGGAAAACGCTCGGTGTGGATCGCGCGCTTGTCGGTATGGCCATCCACGCGCAGCACCCAGTCGATGCTGGATGGAATCTCCGCAGACACCTCGCGCACGGTGGCGGCCAGCGACTCCAGGCCCTGCATTGCCGAGGGCGTGAGTTCGGCGGAACCGGAATCAAACAGGATGTCGGTCGGCAACACGAAACGGTCACCCACCACTTGCACGTCGCTGCGCGCGCCGAGTGCCTCGCGCAGGCGACCGAAGAATTCCGAGCGGTAGCGCTCGAGTTCTCCGACACGATTGGCCAGGGCAAGGTTGAGTTGCGTGCCGAGATCGGCAATGCGCGCATCCTTGGCGGCAATGTCCTTGTTGGCGATGCCCAGTGCGCCCTCCACCCTGGCCAGTTGTTCGCGCAGCGCGGACAGTTGGCGATTGAGCAGTTCAACCTGCGCCGTGGCGGCGTTGCCGAGCTCAGTCTGCTTGACCAGATCGGATTGCGTGCTGTCGAGTTGGCTGGACAGGCGCGCGGCCTCCGCTTCGAGTTGACGCTTGAGCTCCTGCAAGGCGGCAATGTCATTGCCGAGCAGACGGGCCTGATCCGTGGCTGCCGCCAGTTCGCTGCCGAGGCGTTCGCGCTCGCTCTGGCTGCTGCCCAGGCTCGCGCTCAACTCGGCAACGCGCTGATCCAGCGCACGCTTGTCGCTTTCGCTCAGGCTCAGGTTGCGCGCGAGCTCGGCGACGCGGGCGTTCAACGCATCCAGCGCCTGGTTCTTGCCGGCCAGCGTATCGGACAGGGCAAACTGGCCGATGGCGAATATCAGCAAGACGAAGATCATCACCATGATCAGGGAAGTCAGGGCATCGACGAAGCCAGGCCAGATATCCGCACTGCGCCGTTGCCTGCGCGCCAGCGTGCTCATGGACGAGGCTCACGACGTTCGCCGACGGCAGCGGCGATGGTGCGCGAGAGCAGGCGCAATTCACTGCGCAGATCATCGGACAGGCGCGACTCTGTCGGTGCCTGGCTGGCGATCTGGCGCAGCACGCTCTTCAGCTCATCCTGCACCTGGGCTGCCGCCTGGCGTTCGCGGGCATCGCGCGAGAGCAGGTCGTTGAGGCGGGCCAACTGGTTGGAAACCTCGGCAAACTGCTCCTGGCTTCCGCGCCGTTCGCGCTCGTTCTCGACAATGGCGCGCTGCATGCGTTCAAGGCCATCCGCGGTCTGCTCAAGCAGGGCCTGCACATAAGCCGGAACCGAGGCATCGCCTTCGAGCGTGTTGCCCGAAGAAAGATGCGTCATGCCCGAGAGCCATTCTTCCAGCGCATTGTAGAAACGGTTCTGTGCATGCCCGGCCTGCAGATCGAGAAAGCCGATCACCAGCGAACTGGCAAGGCCGAACAGTGAAGTGGAGAAGCTGGTCGACATGCCGGCCAGCGGATGCTTCAGGTCTTCCTTGAGTGCACCGAACATGCTGGCCGCGTCATTGCCGACATTGAGCGAACCGATGATGTCGGACACCGAGCGAATGGTGACCAAGAGGCCCCAGAACGTGCCGAGCAAGCCGAGGAAGATCGCCAAGCCGATCAAGTAACGGGAAACATCGCGCGACTCGTCCAGCCGCGACTGCACGCTGTCGAGCAGGGTGCGCATCGAATGTGCGGAAAGCGCCGCCCGATCACGCGTGCGATTGCCGAGCATGCGTGCCATTGGCGCCAGCAGGCGTGCCTGGCCCTGAACCGGACGCTCCGGGTTGGAGCGACGAAAGGATTCCATCCAGCGCGCTTCGCCGGAAAGCAGTACCACCTGGCGCAGGTTGGCGATGATGCCGGCGACCAGCACACTGAGAATCACGCCATTGAAGAACGGATTGGCATTGAACATCTCGATCAGGCGCGCGTGCACCAGCACCACGAGGGCGCCGACCAGAACAAGGAAGGCCGTCATCCAGGCCAGGGTACGGTTGAAGCGGATCATGGATGCCTCGCGAATCTCGGGGATTTCATCAGGGATGCAGGATGGCGAGCAGGCGTTGCCTGCCGCGCGGATGCGCTGTTCTACCTTGCCACGTCCGCTACCCGCGCTGTGTCATGAACCGTGAATTCGACCTGCGCGGTTGCCGTTGGTTCAGGCAGGTTGGATGGGCAGTTCAAGCCAATGCCAATTTTCTGATCCGGCCCGCACGGTCGTCGCTACCCGCGCGGCTTGACCCGATGCGTCGCGGTGGCGCTCCACGGATCATCGGGCCACGGGTGCCTGGGATAACGGCCCTTGAGTTCCTTCTTCACGTCTGGATAGGTGCGCTCCCAGAATCCATGCAGGTCACGGGTCACCTGGATCGGTCGTCCGGCGGGTGAAAGCAGATGCAGGGTAAGCGGCGTTCGGCCCCGCGCGATGCGTGGCGTCTCACCAAGGCCGAACAGCTCCTGCAATTTCACCGCAAGCACCGGAGATTCCTCGTTCGTGTAGTCGATGCGACGATCCATGCCACTCGGCACACGAACCACAAGCGGCGCTTCCGCATCGAGCAGGCGACGCTGTGCGTAATTGAGCTGGTCCGCCAAGGCCTGCGAGATTTCCTCCGCGCGCAATGCATCCAGGCGGCGCTTGTCGCGCAGCAAGGGCGCAAGCCATGACTCCAATGAACCGAGCAGGGCGGCATCGGAAAAATCCGGCAGGTCCGCATCCGCAAGCTGCGCACGCAGGAAGCACACGCGCTGGCGCAGCGCGCTGGCGGATTCGCTCCATGGCAGGCTCTGCAATCCCGACTCGTGCACCGCAGCGAGCAGGGCCGGCACGGTTTCCTCCTCGCGCGCCGGCACACTGCGACGTTGCAACACGATGGCCGCGAAATGGCGTTCCTCGAAGCATTCCACGGCACGGCTATCGCGGTTCCAGCGCACGCTGCGGCGCTCGCCAAAGGCATGGGCAAAATCACGTTCGAGCCGGGTTTCATCAAACGGCGCGGCGCCGAGAATCAGGCTGTCACTGGCTTCGTGGCGCAAATCAACGATGACCAGCCAAGGCTCGCCGTACAGCACGCTGTCATCCAGCAGGCGTGCACCACGACCATTGGTCAACTGGTAACGGCGCGGGTTGGCCGGATCCTGGCGCGCGATGCGATCGGGGAACGCGTGCATCAACACATTGCCGACCGCCAGCGCATCGTCGCTGGCCAGCGCATCACGGGCGATGCCAAAGCGACGTCGCCAGGCATCGGCGTTCTGGCGGATGGCCGCCAGTGCGGAGCGATCAAGCTGAAACGCGTAGCCATCACGCCCACGCAGGGCAGCCACGCGCAGACGGAAATCATCGCGCCGCGCATCCTCGCCACGCAGCGGATTGCGCGCTTCGATCAAGGCGACCAGGTCACAAGCCAGCACGCGCTCGTCGCCTTCTGCGCGCAACAGCGCAGCGGCGAGGCGCGGATGGGTGCCGGCTGCGAGCAGGCGCCGACCCGCTGCGGTGATCGAATCGCGCGCATCCAGCGCGCCCAGGGAACGCAGGAGCTCACGCGCCTGCGCCAAGGCCCCCGGCGGTGGTGCGTCCAGCCAGTTCAAGGCGGCGCCCCATTGCGCGAGCTCCAGGGCCAGCGCAGCCAGTTCCACTTGGGCAATCTCGGCTGTGCGGGAGACTTCCAGGCGCTGGCTTTGCGGCCACAGGCGATAGCAGATGCCCGCCGCAATACGGCCGGCGCGGCCGGCACGCTGGTCGGCGGAAGCCTGCGCGATGTTCACGGTTTCAAGTCGCGAGAATCCCGAGTTCGGATCAAAGCGCGGTTCGCGCGCCAGCCCGCTGTCGATCACCACGCGTACGCCAGGCAGGGTCAGGCTCGATTCGGCGACATTGGTGGCGAGCACCACGCGACGCTGGCCTGGCGTGCCGGCAGCCAATGCCGCGCGCTGCTCGACCAGACTCAATTCGCCGTGCAGTTTCAACAGTTCAACTTCGAGGTCGGACAAGGCTGTGAAGGCAAGATCAATCTCGCGGCGGCCAGGCAGAAATGCCAGCACGTCACCTTCAGATTCCTTCAGCGCCTGGATGAGCGTGCGGCGCAGATGGTTGGTCCAAGCCCGTTGCGGCCAGCGCTCATCATTGCGCGCCGGCGGATGCTCGATGCGCACGGGATGGCTGCGGCCGGCGCTCGTCAGGCGTGGTGCATCGAACCAGCGTGCGATGCGCTCGCCATCGAGGGTGGCCGACATGATGACGAGGCGCAGGTCCGGGCGCAGGCTGGCCTGCACATCCAGAGCCAGCGTCGCGCCAAGATCCCCGTGCAGGTGACGCTCATGGAACTCGTCGAACAGGATGGCCCCGACGCCCGGCAGTTCCGGATCATCCTGCAGCATGCGCGTGAGGATGCCCTCGGTGATGACCTCGATGCGCGTTGCCGCAGACACCTTCGACTCATGGCGAATGCGATAACCGACCGTTTCTCCCACGCTCTCGGCGCGTGACGAGGCCATGAACTCGGCCGCCGCGCGTGCAGCGATGCGTCGTGGCTCCAGCATCAGGATGCGGCGACCTTCAAGCCAGGGCTCATCGAGCAGGGCCGGCGGAACACGCGTGGTCTTGCCGGCACCGGGCGGCGCCTCCAGCACCAGGCGCGGATGTGCTTTCAGCGACGCCAGCACGCCGGGCATGATCTCGTCGATGGGGAATGCAGAAGGCGGCAAGGGCAGCGGGTTCCGGACGGATGCCGCATTGTCGACCATGCGCGAATGCAGCGGTATCGGCGAATCGCGGATGCCTGCGTGCGGACTCAAACGAATGCCGTTGGGCTCGCCCAAACAAGAACGGCGCGAATCCTCGCGCCGTTCGTGTTGCTTCCGTGAGGCTTCAGCTCATTCGCAGGCCAGCGCGTTGACGTTGGCGATGCGTGACCAGGTGCGCGTGCCGTTGCCGGTGGGAATGCCGGCAGGCAAGCCCGGATTCGAAGCGTAGGTGAGGGTCATGGTGTTGCAATCCGGGAAGCTGACCGTTGCCGTACCCCAAAGGACGGGGTCGCTGGCCGCGCCGGAGTTGCCTCCAAGTCCACCGCCGGTGCGATAGAACATGGTTGCGGTGGCCGCTTTTGCGCCGCGCACGATGGTTGCCTGTCCGGACAACCAGAACGGGATGCCCGCCGGGTCATAGGCCACCCAGGTATAGAAAACGATCAGGTTCTGCGCATCACCGACCGGCTCGAATATCTGCATGGTGAGGCCTTCGCCATCCGCAGCGGGGTCAAAATAATTGCTGGTCAGGTATCCGGAGATCGGCAGGTTCTGGAAGGCGGCAGGATAGGTGCCCGAGTTCGGGTTGTAGGTGGGCACGTCCAGAAAATAAAGATCGCTGGCCCCACCGGTGAGCAGGTTGTCGAAACGCAGGCCGAAGGCGAGGTTGAAATCGAAGTATCCGGCGGCGGATGAATCGTAGTTTTCCAGCACAAAGGTGGTGCTGAAGATGATCGGTGTATCCGTCAGGGTGTCGCTGATCACCGTGTTGGGTTCGGTGGGCGAGCGGATCAGGTTGAGAACGTAGTTCGGATCATCGCTGAACACGATGCTGCCCTGCTTGGCCTGCAAAGCCGGGAACAGCGGATAGATCACGGCATCGCCTTCAAACTGGCTCTGGCGCTGGATGCGCATCAGGGTGGCCGAAGTGAAGAACGTGGAACTGCTGCAAGCCACGCGCCAGACGATGATGGTGACGCCCTCGGAAACGAAATTGCCGGTATTGCGATCAAATGCCGCCAGATTGACCGACTTGGAATAGGTTGGGCCAAGGGTCTGGTCCGGCAAGGGATCAGCCAGGCAGCTCGGCGGGTAGGCGCGCACCGGATTGGCGCGCGGCAGTCCGGGTGTCGAAACATTGACGGCATTGCCGGCTTTTGGCGCCAGTGCCGGATTCAGCACCTGGCGATGCGCCGCCTGCTTGGCGGCGACGCGTTCGGCGCGGCCGCTGGCATCGACCGGGGCGCTGCGTGGATCGGCAATTGCCGCCTGGGCGATGAGAAAACAAACCGCTGCAAACAGGAACCGTGTCATCGTGAACATGGAAGTCTCCTTACAAAGGCGAGCGAGTCCAAGGATACTCGCAGTGACCGGGTGAACGCGCTGTTAACCCCAGACGAACGAGGGTGCTGTGCAGTTGCAGACCTGCGCATCATAATTCAACCTTTTGTTCAACGGACCTGCAATGCAATTGGTTGACATTGGCGCCAACCTGACCCACGAATCGTTTCGGTCCGATTTCGATCAGGTGCTGGAACGGGCGCGCGCGGCAGGCGTGGCACAGATGGTGGTGACCGGGGCCAGCGCCGCCGGCAGCCGCATGGCCCTGTCGCTGGCGCAAAACCACCCGGGCGAGCTGTTTGCCACGGCGGGCGTGCATCCGCATCACGCGATCGACTACGACGAGGCGACCGACGCCCTGATTCGCGAACTGGTCAGCCACGACGAAGTGAAGGCGGTCGGTGAAACCGGGCTCGACTATCACCGCAACTATTCGCCGCAGGCCACGCAGGTTTCCGCATTCGAGCGGCAATTGCAGGTTGCCGTGGATTGCGGCAAGCCGCTGTTCCTGCATCAACGCGACGCCCATGCGGATTTCATGGCGGTGATGCGGAATTTCACGAACCGGATCGGCAAGGTTGTCGTGCACTGCTTCACCGGCAGCCGTGAGGAAATGCACGATTACCTCGATGCCGGCTGGCACATCGGCATCACCGGCTGGCTCTGCGACGAACGCCGAGGTACGCACCTGCGTGAACTGGTGCGCGACATTCCGGGCGAGCGCCTGATGATCGAGACCGACTCACCCTACCTGCTGCCGCGCACGGTGACGCCCAAGCCCTCGCACCGGCGCAACGAGCCCATGTACCTGCGCCATATCGTCGAAGAACTGGCGCGTGACCGCGGCGAATCCGTCGAGCACACGGCGCGGATCACCACGGCGACCAGCCGCGCATTCTTCGGGCTGGGAGACTGCGCGGCGGAGTGAATTCGAAGCGAAACGGCGCCAAGGCGATTCAGCGGGTCAGGCGGAATGCGCACATGGCGGGCTCCATGGCAGCCTGACGATTGATTCAATCCGTCGATTGCAGCGACGTTGCAGCCGGATGGCATCTGCCGCGCAGGCACTTGGGCCAAGGCAAGCTGTCAACGCGCGCATGTGCGGAGCAGGCGATGATGGCCAACGTGCTTGTGGACGCATAAAAGACGCAGGAGAAGGATTCCGCGAGCGTGGCGGTTGGCTGGCTCGCAGTTGGGCACCTTCTCCTGCGGGGGAGAGTCAGAGCGACTTCAGATATTGCGCAAGATCCGCGATCTCCGCTTCGGTCAGATCCAACGAGTTCTTGGTGTTGTACATCCTGACCACGTCTTCCAGGGTGGCGGCGGAACCATTGTGGAAGTAAGGCGGATGTTGCCATACGCCCTTCAGCGGTGCGCTGCGGTACTTGCCGGTCGCCGTGCGCGATGCGTAACTCGGGACACCTTGGGCTTCCGGCTCGCTGGCCACCTCGCTCGGGTCGTGCAGGCGCTCGTTGGCATCGGTGAATTCCGGGCCGCTGTGGCAGCTTGCGCAGCCGGCGACACCCGTAAACAAGGTGCGACCTCGCTCCGCGGCTGCGCCATCAAAACTGCCGATGGGCGCGGCCGGAGCGGGTATCGACAGCTGATAAGCCTGCAGTGCAGCCAGCCTGGATGACACCTGGTCATCATTGCCATTGGTAACCGATACGCCCGTGCTGCCGAGCCGGCCATCGGTGAAATTGCCGTGTCCGCCCATTTGGGTCACGCCGACATATCGATTCCAGTAGGCCAGGTTGTCGCCATCGCCGGTGGCGGTGACTTTGTGAATGCCTTGCAATCCGAATGCGGGTGAAATCACCTGTGGGCCGTTCATGCCATCCAGATTGAAGCGTGGGTCGTATTTGCCCGCACCCCAGGAGCTGTAGACCGCCTTCTGTTCCGCATTCAACGCAGGCGACAACGCGATGATCGCACCCGGATTCAGGTCGCGGTTCGGCCAGCCGTCGAGACGCTTGCCGATACCGGGCGCAAAGGAGTTGTCGACCGTGGAATGACAAAGCGCGCAGGTGATGCCGACCCGGGTCAACACGTCCCGCCCGCCGCGCTGCTCGACCGTGCCTTTGACGCCAACCACCGCATTGAGTTTGATCAGGGCCACGGTGGTATCGGGACTGGTCAGGCTGATGCTGCCATCGACGATGCCGGAAACCACCTCCGCGGGAAGCGCCTCGGAATCCACCTTCAGGCCAACCGAAAGTGCGGTGGTCGGATCAACCGCCGCGCCAATCACCTCATGCATGCGCAAGGCATCCGACCACTGGCTTTCGTCACCGAAGGTCTCGAAGCGGAAGGTGTTCTTGCCTTGTTCCAGGAACGCGGCATCGGGCACGGTTGAAAAGCTCCAGGCCCGGTTGCTCGCAAGCGTCGCTCCGCTTACGGCCCGAACGCCGGTGGATACCGTGGCGACGCAGGTGGTGTTGGCAGGCAGGGGTTCGGCCACCTGCGATTGGGGATCGTTGGTGGGTGCCGCCGAAACACCGATGAACTTGGCAGTGCGCGTTGCCGCATCGTAGGCAACGGAGCCGAATGCGTCCGCATCGGCTGGGCAACGCACGCTGAAATTGCCGCCGCCCAGGGTTGCCGGATTGACCGGCTGGTCAAAGGTGGCGCTGACGGTCACCGTGTTGAGCACACCGGTGCCCCCGTCGGTCGGCGTCGTTGCCGTAATCGCCAAAGGCTGCAATTGGGGCTCGGGAACCGTTTCCGGGTTGTTGCTGGAGCCGCTGCAGGCGACAAGACTTGTGCAGAACGCGAGGAATGTTGCCATGCGCGGCAAGGCGGGGTGCTTGGTCGAGATCATGCGTGTTCCTCCCAATGGCTGGTGTTGGACGCGGCAATGACGACGCAAGGGACCATCCGCTTCCGGATGCAGTCGGAGCGGTTCGTGCCGGTAGTCGGCCTCGGATCGACCCGTGAGTGCGCTGCATGCAGTTGCATGCAGGGCGCATGGATCAAGGCCAAGCGGTGGATGTCTGCGGAAACGCTATCCCGATGCGAAGTTCAGAAAAATGGATGGCATGACTCGCGAAAATGTTCCAAGCGGAAATTCTGCCGTCGATGCCGCGAGGCAGTCGCGAGCAACAAGCCGAAGGAATCAGACAAACACAGCGGCAATCCGGGCAGCTCGTGGAGGGCAACCCACGAAGCGTGTCGCGGAATCGGTGGCGCTCAATCCCAGCGGTTGGAATTGGAGGCGAAACCGGGGTCCTGCGGGCGAACCACGCAGAAACGCTGGCCGGTCGGTGCCTGCATCACCCACCAGGAATGCACCTGCCTGATGCGTTTGGCGCCGAGCGCTTCCAGGCGTTTGACTTCCGCTTCGATGTCATCGCTTTCGATATCCAAATGCACGCGGCTTTCGTGGGTCACCGCCTGCACTTCGACATGCAGGTTGCGTTGGGCGTCGTGCAACTGGATGTAGTTGTTGCTGGCGCCGGAAACCTCGCCAAGCGGCATGCCGAGCGCACCCGACCAGAAGCGCGCGGCTTCGGCGAGATCGCCGGTTTCGCAGTCGATGATGAACCCGGAGAGTCGGCTCTTGTGCATGGTGTCCAGTCCCAGGGATGGGGCGCGCGAGGAATCCGCTTCAGTTGCCGCGGGTGATGTCCGGCAGGCCGGTGGTCAGCAACCAGGCCTTCTTTTCCCTGTCGTACTTCCACACCTGGCGATCGATGATGCTGCGCGCTTCCTGCGAATTGACGTTGACCAGTCCGATCTCAACGGTCTGGCGAACCTCGAAGTCGCTTACCGGCACCGGTGCGGTTTCGTTGTAGTAGGTGATGCGCACCTGCTTGTAGCGCTCCAGATCGAGCGCGGTCAGGGGGTGGTTGGCCCGATAGGCGGGATCAACGAAGGATTCGGCCTGCTCGATCGAACCCCAGCGGATGGTTGCGGCATAGGTGCGCAGGGTCTCTTCGAGAATCTTCTTGCGCGACTTGGCCAATGCCGATGTGCTCAAGCCCAGCATGGTCAGCGAGACCAGGCCCAGGACGAACAGGGAAAATGCGCGGCGGGACAAGGACATCTGGATGTCTCCCTTGAACTCGTGGCTCAGGATTGTGCCGCATTCGCCGGCTGCAATGGTGATTTGGCACGCAGGGCCACAAAGCGGGCCTCCAGCGTGCAGGCAGCAGTCCCGTCGGCCAGGGCAATCGAGCAGCGCGTGGCGGTGCGCGCCTTGCCACGCAGCGCCAGGATGTCGAGGAAATCGTCAAGCGACTGGCCATCGGCCAGATGCGCGATGGCACGAAAATCATTCCAGACCGGGGCCAGATAGCGCACCGTGCTGTCCTGCACATAGATCTCACATGCGAAACCCCGCTGATCCGCGGCCAACTTGATCAGCGACCAGCAGGCCAGGGTCATCACGCTGACCAGGCTGCCGCCAAAGGCACAGCCCTTGTCGTTGACATTGGGTGCCAGCGGCGCATGCAGTTCCACCTGCTCGCCATCCCACTGCGCAATGGCCAACTGCATCGCCGCCGCCATGGGAATCTGCCCAAGCAGTTCCTTCTGCAGGTTCAGGCGCAGCGCATCGCGCTGGGCGTGGTCGAAATCAGCGACAGGTGCAGTCGAAGGCATTGTGGGAAGTGTCCGCGGGAAACAACCGGAGAGTGTGCGCAGGGCCCGCTATCGATTCAAGTCCGGGCGTCCGCCTGCGCGGGGATGGCAACCACAAGGCAACGCTGAGAAAGTCGCTTTTGCCGTCATTCCGGCTTGACCAGCCCTTCGGCTGTTGTGAAGCGCCTCGCCGGGAAGACGACTTGACCAGCGTTGCCTTGAGTATCATCCACGGCAGTCGCAGCGGAATCCTTCATGGCCGATGATCCCAAGCCAGTGCGTCGGGCCCTCGATGGCGCAAGCCTCATCATCACACGCCCGTCGGCGGGTGCGCGTGGCCTGACCGAGCAGGCCAGGGCGATGGGCGCGCATGTGGTTCGTTTGCCCGCAACGCGACTGCGCGCGGCGGCAAATCCGCAAGCGGCGCGGGCCATGTTGAACCGGATGCAGGATGCCGACGCCTGGATCTTCACCAGCCCGGCAGCCGTCACCTATTGCTTCGAGCTGCTGGGCACCGGCAACCCGCCGCGTGCCACAAGATTTTTTGGGGTGGGCGCCGGCACCGCGCGTGCCTTGCGGGAGCATGGCGTGGAAGCCGGCTTTCCTTGCGGAGCGCAGAGCAGCGCGGGATTGCTGGATGAACCCGTGCTGGCAACGCCGCGAGCTTGGACCATCGCCCTGATCGAGGCGCCGGGTGGCAGCGATCTGTTGGCAGACACCCTGCGTGAGCGTGGCGCCACGGTGGTGCGCGTGGACGTGTATCAACGCCTCCCGCCCTGGCTGAGCGCTCGTCGCATGCAGCATCTGCTGCGCGCCCCGCGCCCCTGGATCAGTCTCGTCAGCAGTTCGGCCAGTCTCGACAACCTGCTCGCGATCCTGCCTTTGGACGTGATTGCGCAATGGCAAAAGGAACCCCTCATTGCCAGCAGTGAACGCATCCAGGCGCATGCGCGCACATGCGCATTCGAGGACGTCCACCATGCGGCATCGGCATTGGACGCCGATCTTCTTGCCGCAGCGAGTGCACTGCTGGCACGACACCGCATGTAGCAATTTTTCGCTGCCGTCCAACAACGTCTTCGGCTAGCATGTGCAACATGGAAACCGAAACTCCGGCAGCGCGGTCCGCTCCAGCCTCGCGGGAACCTGGCAGGCAGGGAAATGCGGGCACGCCTTCTCGTCGAACCGGCATGATCTGGCTGCTTGTGCTGCTGGCCGTCCTCGTTGCCCTTGGCTGGTGGCTGCAACGGCAACTGCGCGAGCAGGGATCCGAGCAGACTCGCGCGCTGGAAACCCGGCTGGATCAGATCACCCGCAGCAACGAGCAATTGCGCCGCGATCTGGACAGCCTGCGCAGCCGCGATGCCGATGCCAAAGCCATCAACCAGGGCATCCGCGAGGAATTGCTGGCCTACAACGAGCGTTCGCGCGCACTGGAAGATGCCGTTGCCAATCTCGCCGAGCAACATCTCGGACATCGCGATGCGATGGCCCTCGATGAAGCCGAGTTCATCCTGCAATTGGCCGGTGAACGGCTTGCACTGTTTCGTGATGCCAACGGTGCGCTGGCGGCGTATCGCCTGGCCGACAGCGCGCTGGCCGCGGCAGAAGATCCATTGTTTGCCAATGTGCGCCAAACCATCGCCGCGGAAATGCGCGCACTGGAAGAAGCCAAACCGGTGCAGGTGCGTGCCAGCCTGGATGATCTCGTCGAGATCGCGGCTGGCCTGCATGCCTTGCCGCTGAAAAAGACCATCGCCACGCCCATCGCCGACAAGCGTCCGCTTTCCCGCTGGCGCGAGATATTGGCCCGCTTCGTGCGCATCAACGACGACAGCGCGGCGCCACAGCTTTCCACCCGCAATGACGAGTTGAACCGCAGCCTGATTGCGGTGGATGTGCACATCGCCGAAACCATGTTGCTGGCACGCGATGAGTCGGGATTCAAGGCCGCACTCGCGCGCGTGCGCGGCGGCGTGGCCAATGCCTTCGATCCCGACGATGTGCGCGTGCAGGCGACCGCGGCAACGCTTGATCGCCTGGCCGCCATGCCGATGGCACCGGCGCTGCCGCAGCTTGGCAGCGCGCTAGGCGAATTGCGCAACCTGCGCACCACGCGCGCCCTGTCACGACCGACACCGGCACCGATCCCGAACCAGGGAGCCACGCCATGAAAACCTGGATGCTCGTCCTCGTATTGTTGCTGGTTGCTGTTGCCGCCGCGTTGGGTTGGCAATGGGTGGCCGATGACCCGGGTTATGTGCTGATCCGCGTGCGCGGAACATCCATCGAGACAAGCCTGGTGTTTGCGCTCGCCGCCATCCTTCTCGGTTGGGCGGTCATCAGCCTCGGCTGGCGCCTGCTGCGCTGGCCCTTGCGTGCATGGAATCGCGTGCAGGACAAACGTGCGCGCGAAAACCTGGCCAATGGCCTGGCTGCGTTTGCGGAAGGCCGCAATGCACATGCCGAACGCCTGCTGATGAAGGCAAGCAAGCGCTCCGGCATTCGTGGGCCGGCGTTTCTCGCCATGGCGCGCGCCGCACATGCGCGTGGCGAAGATGCGCGTGCTTCCGAGTTCCTTGACCAGGCTGCGCTTGATGTGGGATCGGCGGCGCTCGCGTTGCGCGCGCGCTTCCTGCTGGATCGTGGGCGACCGGCGGACGTACTCGCCTTGCTCAAGCCGCGCATGGCCGATGCCAACTTCCCGCCGGTGGCTCGCGTGTGCCTGATCGAAGCGGCGTTGGCCGGCAACGATGCGCAATTGGCCCTGGATACCTTGCCGGGTCTTGGCAAATCACAATCGCTTTCAAGTGCCAACCAGGCAGCGCTGGAAACACGCGTGTATGTGCTGGCCATGCAGAGCGCGGCATCGCAGTCGCGACTGAACGGATTGTGGAGCGCCGCACCGCGCAACCTGCGCAAGCAGCCGCAGATGATTGCCGCCTTTGCCCGTCGTGCCGCCTCGTTCGGGCAAGTGCTGGCTGCCATGGACGAGATTGAATCCGCGCAGCGTCGCGAATGGGACGAATCATTGGCGCTGGCCTACGGTGAGCTGGGTCCGGCGGAACTGGCCACGCGCATGCGCAATGCCGAGGCCTGGCTGTCGATTGCCCCGAACAGTCCCAACCTGTTGTGCACCCTGGGTCGCCTGTGCCGCGACCAGAAGCTCTGGGGCAAGGGCATCCAGTTCCTCGAACGTGCGGTCGAAATCGAGAATTCCCTCAACGCCTGGGAAGCGCTGGGCGATTGCTATGCGGGCAGCGGCGACCAGGCCCATGCGCTGCGCTGCTACAACAATGCATTGCTGGTCCAGCGCGGCAAGCCACCGCTTGCGCTGCAGGGCAAGTCATCCACCCGCGTCGACACCCACGCCATGATCGTCGAGGAACGCGACCAGCACGGCGTACCGCGCCTGCCGAGAACCGGCTGAGCAGCAAACCAAGCGGCCGAACTCGTGGGGCGAAGTTTGCTTCGCATGTAGAGCCGAGCTTGCTCGGCTGCGGTCTTTCGAAAGCGGAGCAAGCTCCGCTCTACAACGGGAATCGGGAGGCGTTTGTAGAGCCGAGCTTGTCGGCTGCGGTCTTTCGAAAGCGGAGCAAGCTCCGCTCTACAACGGGTATCGGGAGGCGTTTGTAGATCCGAGCTTGCTCGGCTGCGGTCTTTCGAAAGCGGAGCAAGCTCCGCTCTACAAAGGCAAGAGCGTATGTACCCGCGTTGCCCCAGCCGACAGTCAGCGTGGCTCAGCTTCTGCCTGGCTCACCTTGCCATCGATCAGCAAGAGGATGCGATTGAGCTGGTTGCTGCCGAAGTCGTAGACCCACTCCTGTACATTGCGTTCGCGCCATTCCTCGATGCCGCGCGACGGACGAAACACCACGCTTTCACGCGCATCGCGACGCGAGCCGGGTGTTCCGCAGCGGGCCACCAGTTCGCCACTGCTCAGGCCAATGAAATTCATGTTTGGCCGGCATTTCTCGCCAAGCGAGCGCACGCCATAGCCCAGTGATTCCACGGCATAGAGCACGCCATCGCGAAAGCGCAGGCGCTGCATCAGCGCATTCGGTCCGAAGTTGTAGTACCAATCGACCCATTCGATTTCGCGTTGCCGCTCCAGCGGCGAATGCCGACCAATGATGTCGACGCCGAACCAGGATTCGCTCCAGAACGGCTCGCCACAGCGCTTGCGCACCTGGAAGTCGCGGTCACCCTCATCCACCACGCGATTGCCACAACGCAGGGCTTGGGCGGATGTGCAGGTCATCAGCAGGATCAGCGCAATGATCGGGCGATATCGAGTCATGGAAGATCTCCGCGGGCGGGCGTTCGACAAGCAGGGACATTGTGGCGGAATCGCCCGGCCATGCGCTTGCTATCATCTGCGCGTATTCAGCGGAGGTTTGTCGTGGCCATCTGGAAGCAATCGGTCGATCTGGATCGCATCAACGCCTGGAACAGCAATACCTTGATCGAACACCTGGGCATGCGCGTCACCGAAATCGGTGATGACTGGTTGCGCGGGACCATGCCGGTGGATGCGCGCACCTTTCAGCCGTATGGCTTGCTGCACGGCGGAGCTTCGGTGGCGCTGGCCGAGTCTCTGGGCAGCCTGGGCGCCAATCTGGTCCTCGACTCGGACTCGGAAATGGCGGTAGGGCTCGACATCAACGCCAACCATGTGCGCGCGGTAACCAGCGGCCTGGTAAGCGGAACGGCACGGCCAATTCACCTGGGACGCTCGACCCAGGTCTGGGAAATCCGCATCGAGGATGAACAGCAGCACTTGACCTGCATCTCGCGCCTGACCATGGCGGTGGTACCGCGGCGCTCGCCCAAGGCCGTGTGAATTGGAACACGATGCGCCGTATGCGGGGCTCGATCCGGACCTGATCCTGGATGCCGTGGCCGAGGCCGGCTTCGAACCGGATGGGCGCATGCTGGCGCTGGGCAGTTACGAAAACCGCGTCTACCAGGTCGGCATCGAAGGGGCAGCGCCGCTGGTGGCGAAGTTCTATCGGCCGGGGAGATGGAGCGACGCGGCCATTGCCGAGGAACATGCCTTTGCCATGGAACTTGCCGCAGCCGAATTGCCGGTGGTGGCGCCGCTGCTGATCGATGGGCGCAGCCTGTTTGCGCTCGATGGATTTCGTTACAGCCTGTATCCGCGCCAGGGTGGCCGCGAGCCGGAGCTGGAGTCGAAACAAAACCTGGAATGGATGGGTCGCCTGCTCGCGCGCATCCACGGCGTTGGATCACGCGGCACGTTTACCCAGCGTGGCCGCATCGATGTGCAGACCTTCCTGCGTGATCCGTCCCGCGAGGTGCTTGGTTCGGTGCTGCTGCCGGCACACCTGCATTCACGCTATCGAAGCCTGGTTGATGCGCTGGCGGAACGGATCGACATGCGATTGGCCGATTGCGCGCCCGTGCGGCATATCCGATTGCACGGTGATTGTCATCGCGGCAATGTGCTGTGGACAGATTCCGGACCGCATTTCGTGGATCTGGATGATGCGCGCATGGGCCCGGCGGTCCAGGACCTGTGGATGCTGGCGCCTTCATCGCAAGCGCTGGACAGCGTGCTCGAAGGCTATGCCGAGTTCCGCGATTTCGATCATGGCGAGCTGGCCCTGATCGAACCCCTGCGCATCATGCGCCAGGTACACTGGGCGGGTTGGGTGGCGCGGCGATGGAGCGATCCCGCATTCCCGCGCGCATTTGCCCAGGTTGGTGAGCCACGTTGGTGGGAAGAACACTGCAACGATCTCGCCGAAGCGCTGGATCGCCTGAACTGAACGCGGAGTTGGCCGTGTGGTTGTGGGTCGGGCTTCAGCCCGACACCGCCACGCACTGCGAACGCGTCGAGTAAAACCCGAACTTCGGGGTTGCGCCGCAGATCGATGTCCAAATGCAAAAGCGTCGGGTTGAAACCCGACCTACAGGATTGCGCCACACCTTGTCGGCTCCGTCCCTACGGGCCTTGAGCCGACCTACCCGCCGCGAAACTGTAGGTCGGCTCAAGCGGCGCAGCCGTGGAGCCGACGCAAACGAGAATCCTGCAATCACAAGGATCTCGCGCCACCCATTGTCGGCTCCGTCCCTGCGGGCCTTGAGCAGACCTGCGTGCCGCGAACCTGCGGGCTTTCGTTCGACATTGAGGCAGGCGCTGGAGATGCATCAGGGTTAGTGCAATCAGTCCATTGCGTCGCTTGATCATGCAAGCCCCTGTCCAGTCGCCCGATCCTTTTCCGGTACGATAACGCGCCAATGAATTCCACCGCTGACAGCCCCGAGACCATGCCGCGCAAGGACGCCTGGCGACCGCTGCGCTACCTCGTACGCACGCCCTTCGTGTTGCTCCATGTTTTCGTTGGCCTGCCGGTGACGGTGCTTGCGCTGTCACCACCGCTGGCAAGTATTCCGGTGGGCAAAGTCCGCCTTGGCCACTTCATGACCAGTTGGTGGTCGGGCACTTTCGTGCGCCTGTTTGGTTTCCGCATCCGCGTGTTCGGCAAGGCGCAGCAGGGCGCCGTCATGTATGTGGCGAACCACCTTTCTTGGCTGGACATCGAACTCATGCACAGCCAGCGCGCGATCTCATTCGTGGCCAAGAGCGAAATCGAACGCTGGCCCGTGGTGGGCTGGCTGGCCACGCGCGGCGGCACCATCTATCACCGGCGCGGAAGCAACGATTCGATGGCCAATGTCGTTGCCCAGGCCACGGATCGACTGCGCGATGGCCTCGCCGTTGGCATTTTTCCGGAAGGCGGCACGGGGCGCGGTGACACGGTGCGCACCTTCCATGCGCGCATCTTCCAGGCTGCGCTGGATGCCGGGGTGCCGGTACAACCGGTGGCACTGCGCTACGGACGCAACGGACGCCAGGATCTTTCCATGCCCTTTGCGCCGAAGGAACCCTTCTTCGTCAACCTGCTGCGCGTGCTCGGCAATCCGGCCATGGATGCCGAAGTGCATTTCCTTGAAGTAGTGGAACCCGCCCCCGATGCACGCCGGCGCATGGCCGAGCAAAGCCGTGCCCGTATCGTGGACACCCTCGGTTACGGCGATCCATGAGTCGCCCCGGTGCATCCAAGGCGGCTGCATCGACACCTGTCGCGCAAGCGCGAGCTGCCCTAAAGGCAGGCGATTTCCTGCCGCCACGCTGGCTGCGCAACCCGCACCTGCAATCGGTGCTGGCCTCCAGTGGCGTGCGACGCCTGCTGCATGGTTCACGCCTGGCGGCACTGGAGCATGGCGCAAGCGAACATCTACTCGATTGTGGCCAGGGCGTGCGCTTGCTCGGTGTGCACACGCCGCAGCACCGCCTGGCCCGTGCCCGCGGCCTGGTGGTGTTGTTGCACGGCTGGGAAGGCAGCGTGCAATCGAGCTATCTCCTGCACACTGGATCACGCCTGCTGGCTGAAGGCTTCGACGTGTTTCGCCTCAACTTTCGTGATCACGGCGAAACCCATCACCTCAATGCGCAACTGTTCCATTCCTGTCGCATCGATGAAGTGGTCGGTGCCGTGCGCGCCATCTCGCGCAAGCATGAACGCCTGCCGCTGGCCATCGCCGGATTCTCGCTGGGCGGAAACTTTGCCTTGCGCGTGGCCCTGCGTGCCGAGGCAGCGGGCATTCCCCTGCGTTACGCGCTGGCGGTGTGTCCGGCCATCAGTCCGGCCGATGCCATGAACGCGATCGAACGCGCGCCTTGGTTCTACGAGGCCTATTTCCTGCGCAGGTGGCGACGCTCACTGGCCCGCAAGCAGCGTGCATTCCCGCAGCCGCAGTTATTTTCGGCCGAGGACTTGCGCGGAAACCTGCGCGAGATGACCCGCGCCATGGTGCTCAGGCACACGGACTTCGCTTCGCTGGATGCCTACTTCGACGGCTACTGCGTTGCCGGTGATCGACTGGCCGGCTTGCGTGTACCGACCACCATCCTCACCGCAGCGGATGATCCGGTGATCCCGGTTGCCCAATTCCGCGCGCTGCAGCTGCCGGACTGCGTCGAACTCGATATCGCCCCGGCCGGTGGCCACTGCGGATTCATCCGTGATTTGAGTCTGCGCAGTTGGACCGAGGATTACATTGCCGAGCGCATGCTGAAGCAGCTTGGCCCGCACGCCGAATAAACAGATGCAGGCTCCCAGCCTTCAGGGATCAAAGCCATCCGCAAACAAAAGGTCATTGTTTTCGTAAGCACCGATGTCCACATGCGCACCCGCAAAGCGCGGGCGATACAGCAGATCCAGCTCGCCGGGATTGAAGTCGGCCCAGGCTTCGTCATTGCCCGCATCAACCAGCGGTGAGGCGGGGTCCAGGTCCAGGTCAACGCAGAACAGGGTGCACGACGCAAACATCGGATCAACGGAAAGCTCGTCGGTCACATAGTCGGGCGGCGTGGCGCTGGCGATGAAGCCGATGTCGTTGTTGCGACGACCATGCGGCGCATTGCCACGAAAATCGGCTCCGCCTGGGGGTGCATTGTTCCAGATGATGTTGTTGGCTACATCGAAGCTGCCGCTGCCCTGCACGAGCAAGCCACCGGGAGCGCTCGCCGAATCGGTGATGTTGGAAAAGATCGTGTTGTTGAGCACCACACTCTCGCCACCGGCACCGAGGTTCAGGCCGCCAATACTGCCGCCCCGGTTCTGCCAAACCAGGTTGCCGACCGCAAACAAGCGACCGGTGCCCGTGGAAACCTGGGCCGCGCCCGCAGGGCCCAGGCTGCGGTTGTCGGTGAAGCGGTTCTTGTCGAGGATGATAAGGGCGCTGGTGCCGACCACCTGCAGACCGCCGCCTGCGCCATTGGTGAAGCCGTGGGCAAAGTACATGCGCCGGATGGCAACGCTGCCACCCGTGACGAAGATCGACAGGGGCCTGACCGTGTCGTTGCCATGGAGGAGGGACTCTCCAATAATGGAGTTGCAGCCGTCATCCCAGCCACCTTGTATGCTGAGATTGCGATTCTCGCTGGAGCTGTGCAGCAGTTCACTGCTCAGCGAATAGACACCCCAGTGCACGTTGATGTAGTCGTCATCACCGTTGCTTTCCGCGGTGGTCAGCGCGGCCTGAAGGGTCTCCACCGTGTTGACACAATAAACAGTCGCCGCAATGGCATGCGGGCCGACGCCAAGCAAAAGCAACAGGACAATCAGTTTCAAGGTGCGCATCGGCGTCTCCACAAGATCGAGTTGGTTGCGGTGCGAGCCCTGCCCGTGCCCGGTCATGCCTCTGGTCAGACGTCCCTCTGCCTGGTTCCACGGGTCGCCTTGCCGGGCTCTCAACAGGGAAACGGGGTTTGGCGGGTTTTCAGACAGGTTTCCGGCGCGAAGAGCGGGGCCAACCGGACCTGCGCTATGCTGCCGACCGCCCATACCGGGGCGGCGGCCACAGGTGCCGGGGAGGGCGAGACTTGACCGATCAGGTTCCACTCACTGCCTGGTTGCAAGCTGCCGGCAAGGGTGATCGTCAGGCTGCGGATCGCGCCTATGCGCAGATCCACGCCGAGTTGCGTCGGTTGGCGGCACGCCAACTGGGTCGTGGCGCAGGTCCGGCCACCCTGACACCCACCGCGCTGGTCAACGAGGCCTACCTGAAACTCGCCAATGGCCGCCTGGACGCCATCAATGATCGCCGCCATTTCTTCAACCTGGCTGCGCGTGCGATGCGCCAGACCGTGATCGACCATGCCCGTGAACGGCTTGCCGAGAAGCGCGGCGGCGACCTGATTCGCACCGAACTGGATGAACAGTTCGTGGGGGCAGCCACGGACGCCCAGCAATCACTGGAATTGCAGCAAGCCCTGGACGTTTTGGAGAGGCAGGATTCAGAGCTGGCCGAATGCCTGATCCTGCGGACCTTCGGTGGCTTGAGTGCCAGCGAGATAGCCGAGCTGCGTGGGGTCAACGAGCGCACCGTCAATCGCGACTTGCTGCTGGCCCGCAACTACCTGCGCATGGTGCTGGAGCCCCCTTCTGACCTGCCGGCGGCGCAATCATCGGACGCATAGGGCGGAGCAAGCTTCGCCTGTAGAGCCGAGCTTGCTCGGCTGTCGTCTCCGGCGCTGCCATGAGCGGAGCAAGCTCCGCTCTACGAACAAATATCGGGGCGCACGTGCTTTTGTAGAGCCGAGCTTGCTCGGCTGTCGTCTCCGGCGCTGCCATGAGCGGAGCAAGCTCCGCTCTACGAACAAATATCGGGGCGCACGTGCTTTTGTAGAGCCGAGCTTGCTCGGCTGTCGTCTTGGGCGCTGCAACGAGCGGAGCAAGCTCCGCTCTACGAACAAATATCGGGGCGCACGTGCTTTTGTAGAGCCGAGCTTGCTCGGCTGTCGTCTCCGGCGCTGCCATGAGCGGAGCAAGCTCCGCTCTACAACGGTACGAGTGCGCCTATCAGGCTCCTGGTGCCTTTCAACTGCCGCCGTGCTTGTTGGACTCCTTGGCCAGTTTCCATGCGCCACCCTCGCGCTGCATGCTGACGATGGAGGTGACAGGGCCGCCATCGGAATCCACGCCGCTGTATTCCAGGGTTGCGCTGTCGCCCTTGCTGTTGCCTTTCACGTACTTCGGATTCTTCAGCGTCATGCCCTGGATGAAGGCAAACATTTCCTTGAACTGCGGATCGTTGCGGCCGGCCAGCAACTGATCGGCGCGTTGCTTGACCATGTGCTTGGCGATGGCGTCGACGTCACCCTTTTCCATGGCTTTGAGGTAGGCCAGGTAAGCCTTGCCGGCATCGCCGCCACCGGCCGGCAGGGCAGCACCCAGGTCGGCTGCGCCGGGCAGGTCGAGGGCAAACGTGAAGTCGTAGAAGCGACCTGAAGCCTTGTCTTCCTCGTCGTTGCTGCGAAAGCTGCCTTCGATGCGTGCATCGTCGTTTTGCTTGAGTTCCAGCGTGTACCAGCCACTGCCACTGGTGGAGCCGCTGTAGCCATCCATCTGCGTGTTCAGGTTCTGCACGTTGCCGTCAGCTTCGATGTTGAGCTCGACCTGGGTTGCGCCGCGCAACATGTCATTCAGCGCGTCTGCGCGGTCGCTGGCATCGGCCAAAGCCGCAGCATCGATGGCCTTGTCACTGAACACCACGCTGGTCATCTGCTGACCCTTGTTGAAGCGATCAGCGGTTCGGTAGGCGTAGGCGTAAGGCAAGGCAATGGCCTTGCCATCGTTGTACAGGGTGCCGGAACCATCTGCGTACGCCACGCTGCTCGCGCAACCGAGCATCACGGCCAGCATCAGCGGAATGCGCTTCATGGACATGCTCCTTGATGGAAGATGCCGTTGTCCCCTGGATTCCCCGGTCGGCACCGGAACCGGAGCATTCCCACGAATCTTGCGCGTGCCCGCCGGCAGCGTCAAAGCCCTCGTGATCGCATGCAGTGGAATGTCGCGGGGCGGACAAAACGAACGCGAACCGGGTTGTGGACCTAAAATGGAATTGAATGGGTGGGAACGGAAGGCAACGGAGCAGGCTGGCTATTTCGTGTGCTCAGGCGACGGATGAAAGTATTTCTCGCCCGCTTCGATTTGAGGAAGTAGAGGGTCCATGTCACCGAGCCAAGCAATACGCCAACATCGGCGGGCCCAAAGGCTTCGACGCCTGGAATCTGACGCAGGATCAGGGATGAAATCACCAGGTGGATGGTGGTTACCCAAAGATAGGCGATGTAGATTCTTGGAAAGCTGCTGCGTTGTCTTGCGAAAAGAATCAGCAGCAGGCCTGCGAAAACGATCACACCGAGCATGCCCAGCAGGTCGAGCAGCAATGCAGGCGCCCACAGCGCGTGATAGCGATCACCACCCGGCGACGTCAGACTGGCCCAGGATCCAGTCGACCAGACTCCAATGTTGCCGAACATATTTGTCATTGCCAGGATCGGCGTTGCCAGCAGGGAAAAACCTGGAAGCAGCAGCCAGCCTGCGATCCCACGCAAGCCTGTTTGCGAACCAACGTTTGGTGCAACCGGGTCGTAGCGGTAAATCCGCGCCGCCAACCCAACAAGAATCGCCAACATCAACGTGCCAACCGTCAAGACCAACCAGTTGACACGAGCAAGTGGGTCCAGCTTCGGACTGGCCGCAGGATCCGTCCAGTAAAGCTCGTAACCGGTTTCGTCACGCGCCTTGGACAGGTTGCCTGCGTAGCGTTGAATGTCGCCTGCGGCAATCTCGTCCACCAAAGTCTGAAAGTGATCGACGACACGTACCTTGTTGCTGGAGGGTTTCACTTCGCGCGTGAAACGAAACGCCGGATCCTCGATGTTGACGCTGACCGGTTCAATTTGCCATGTCTCCGGCAACAGGGTTTCCGTCTGCACCGTGACATCGAACGGATGCGAAATACGCAAGGGTGAGTTCCTCACCGATGAGGCCGGTCCACGCAGAAGTTCGTCGACATCCGGTACTTGCACGTTTGCTGTATGGCGTCGTTCCGCTTCCGAGAATCGCGAGAATTCGGCGATGCGGTAGTGCTCGTTCACTACGATCCGATTGTTGCGCTCGTCATCCTTCGTCGTCAGCGGAGCGGCAACCGTCAAGCCCGGAAAAGACGTGGCGTAGAAATTCAGATACTCCTTCTGCAGTTCATCCAGGCTGGTGTTGGCAAGGGTGTGTCGAGTTGCCTCTGCATAGGTGCCATGCAGCGTGGTTTCCACCCGCATCGCAACCGGCTTGTCCAGTCCGGCCCGCGCATCATAGGTGACATGGATGCGTCGGAAAGACTTCAGGACTTGCTTGCGCTGCATGCTGACCAGATCCCGAGTTCCGGGAGTGATGACCAAGGCCAGATCGAAATCCGGCTGAACCAGGTTTTCCAACGTGGCTTTCTGGATATCCCGCGTTGGATCGAGCCAGAACGGTTCGCCATCGAGTTCGACACGCAAGATGACATGATCAAATTGGCCGGGACTGGGCTGGGCGTTGGCCAGCGCGCGCCGTTGTCCGGTGTTGACCAACGCCGGCGCGGCCTTGATGCCCAGTCGGTCAAGCAGGGTCAGGGTGAGCAGTGTCTTGTCTTTGCAATCGCCAAAGCGGCGCTCAAACACCAGATCGGGCGGATTGGGCGCGTGCGAACCTGCCCCGATCTCGATGCCGAGGTATCGGATCTCGCCTTGGGCAAGGCGCAATGCAGCCAACAGGCGGCCCTCGGCATCGGGTGCGGAGCGAAGGATGCGATCCACTTCCGACTGCAGCGCCGGGCTGATCGCCTGCGGAACCGCGTACAGCGGCAGGGCCCAATCGACAACGTCGGCCCAACTGTCGAATTCGCTCCATTGCACCTTCGGGAACGGGTCATGCCAGCTCGGCGCATCGTCATCGAGGCGCACCGGCTGGGCATTGTGCAGGTCCCATTCGTACGCGATGTCGCTACCATGGCGTGTGGCGCTGCCTTCCAGCGAGGCAGGCTGCGGTGCAATAGCGACCTTCGTCCGCGCGGAAGTGATCACGCGCGCATGAATACGCGCCACCGGCACGCTGAAGCCCATGCCGATGACGCCGAAATCGTGCCCGTTGAACACCGGATTGCGCCCAGAGGTTGAATAGGCGCAGTCGATGATGTCGCCGACCCGCACATCTTCGAGCAGGATACTGGCGGTTTTGCTGCCATCAAAGATCTGTCGCTCCAGCTCGGCCTCGCGCTGCAGGACGTGTACCGTGGCAGAGTCCAGTCTTGGCATGACACGGCCATCGCGGATGATGTTGACCGCATGCAGCTCCAGCACTTCGTAGGCGGGATCGAACCTGAATTGCAGGTTGGCCAGTTCGCTGACACCGTTGGCATTGACGGCTTGGCCGACAACACGTCGATACACGCGGGTTTGGCCATCGCGCAGATTCACCTGCACATCAGACAGCAGGAACTGGCTTCCATTGGTGGTGAGCGCACGCTGATCCTTGTCCAGCTCCCCCGGCGTCACCGCTGCAATCCAGTCTGGCAAGGGAGTTATGCGGTAATCGACCGGCTGCGCGCGCAATGCGGTCGCAAGGGCGCCAAGCAGAACCAGCATCATGCCTGCAATGATGCGAGGATGCCGAAACTTGCGGGGTGCGTATGAACCTGCCTGTTCGATGATCGTTCTCCCTGGCAATGCATGCCGAGTGCGCCCAGCCCCGGCGCTGCGGTTTCCTGTTCGCATGCAGGTTCGGAGTATCCACCCAAACCCGGACCGGCGTCACGCAGGCCAAAGGATCGGGGCCAGCCAGGCAACCACGAAACCGATCAGCATGGTCAGCGGCGTACCGACGCGTACAAAATCGACAAAACGATAATTGCCCGGTTCGTACACGAGCAGATTGCCGTGGTGACCAATCGGAGTGATGAAGGCGGCCACCGCACCCATGGCAACGCTGATCACCATGGCGGCGGCGGAAATGTCGAGTTGCTCCGACATGCCGATGGCAATGGGTGCGAGCAGGATCGTGGTCGCCGTATCCGAAAGAATCTGGGTCAGCAATGCGGCAGCTGTGAACAGGGCCAACAGAACCCAGGTCACCTCCCAGTGGGCAACCAGTGGCGACAACCAGTCGGCGAACAGGTTGGCCGTTCCGGATCGCTGCATGGCCAGACCCAGTGGAATTGCGCCGGCAATGAACACGAACAGCCTTGCCTCGATGGATTCGTAGGCCTGCCTCAGGCTCAGGCATCCACTGAGGACCATCGCCGATGCGCCGGCAAGAAAGGCAATGGACACCGGCAGCAGTTCGGTGGCGGCGCTGGCGACGCTGGCGACCATGATGAGCGCAGCGAGCCACGCCTTGCCCGGCTTCGCCCGCGCGCGCCCCTCGAATGGCAGCAGCAACAGAAACGAGCCGTGCTCGGCGAGACGTTGCACCGCATCCTGATTGCCCCACATCACCACCACGTCACCGGGGCGCAGTTCAAGTTTGGACAGTTCGCGATACATGAATCCGTGTTTGCGCCACAGGCCGACAACGACCAATCCGTGGCGGCCAAGGAAATCAACCTCGCTGATGCTGCGTCCGGCCAACTCGGAATCGGGTGCGATCACGGCCTGCAACAGGCGTACGTTGCGTTGCGCCTTCTTTCCATTTTCCTCCACCAGCTCATCGCCGTACTGGACCACCGCATGCAACGCCAGGCCCTGTTCGCGATCCAGCGCAGCCAGCTCATCCGGAGCGGCGTGCACCAACAACAGGTCGCCACTGGCCAATGGCTTGTCCGCCCATGGCCGTGCAAGCGGGCGCCCGTCGCGCAGCCAGTCCACCACCTTGAATCGCGCGCTGTGCTCCTTGCAGAACGCCGTCATGCGCTTGCCGGCCTGTGCCGAGCCCTCAAGCACCAGCAATTCGGTGAAGTAGTGGTCGAGCTGAAAACGATCCTGTTCGGCTTTCGCGCCCTCACGTTGTGGCAACAACCAGCGCCCGCACACAAGGACATAGAGCGTGCCAATCAGGCACAGGGTGATGCCAAGCGGGGCAATGGAAAAAATGCCCAGCGTCGCCGCGCCGGCGCGTTCAATCTGATCGCGCGCAACAAGAAATGCCGGAGCGGCAATCACGGTTACCGTGGTACCCAACGATGCGGCCAGGGCCATGGGCATCAGCAGGCGCGAGGCGGGCAGGCCGTGGCTGCGATTCAGGGCGAGTATCACCGGCAACATCATCGCGGTAACCATCAGGTGATGACTGAACGCGGCCATCAGGGCAACGCCGGGCATGATCACCAGCACCGCGCGCCAGACCCGGTCTCCGGACAAACGCCCGATCCATCCACCGAGGCGACCGGCAAGTCCGGTGTGATTCAAGGCACCGGAAAGCACGAACATCGAGACCAACAGGATCGCCGGCTCGCTGGAGAATCCGGACAAGGATTCGCTCGGCGACAGCAGGCCGCTGGCGGCCAGCGCGATGACGATCAGCATCGCGGTCAGGTCGAGGCGGATCCATTCGCTCACCAGCAGCACGAGGGCGCCAGCAAGGATCAACAGGAAGACGATCTGTTGCGGTTCCATGGGTTTGTGCAATCACGCGGGAACCAACATGGTACCGACTCTGCGTGAACGTAATCCCGGCTGCGGCAAATAACCTTATGCCCATGCGCGCGGGATGCAGGCAGCGCGCGTGCCGGTAACGCCAAGACGCCGCTTCCCGGGTTGCCGTAGTAAGGTAGCCGCTTTGCCGAATGCGGAGATCGAACATGAATCGAATTGCGACCGTGCTTGCCATCGTCTGCGTTGTGGGCTTGGCGGGGTGCAGCAGCCCATCGCAACGGCCGGCTCCGGCTGCAGCGAACGTCACGCAATCCAGCGAACCCGCGGCTGCCGAGACCCTGCATGCCGACACGCCGAGCACCACGGCTGACGGCAATCCCTTCATCGCGCCCGCCGACTGGCAACTCGCCCGCAGCGGATCGGCGGTGATATTGACCGCACCGGAAGGCGATTCGCGGATTGCCCTGGTCGATGTCGGCGCCGCCGATGCCGATGCTGCGATAGCCGCCGCCTGGGCAAGCTACGACACCAAGGCGCGTTGGCCGCTCAAGCTGGCCAATGATCGGCCCGCACGCGATGGCTGGGAACAGGTTCGCAGCTACATCTATGAAACCTCGGCCAACGA
This sequence comes from Gammaproteobacteria bacterium, assembly GCA_004295005.1. GTDB lineage: Bacteria > Pseudomonadota > Gammaproteobacteria > Xanthomonadales > Rhodanobacteraceae > Dokdonella. Next base: position 7,196 of record SHNG01000022.1, on the reverse strand, counting down.
CCAGCGTGGCGTGATGGCCCAGGCCCTGCGTCATGGCCAGCGCTGGACGGTGGCCATTTACGACATGAGCAACGCGACCGGCGACAAGCGCAGTGCCCAGGTGAGTCTGATCTTTGATCGCCTGCAGCCCAAGGGTTACGCACGGGAATCCTTCGCCGGCAAGACCGCACACACGCTCGATGCGACGCGCCTGGCGCAATTGCATGATTTTGTCGAGGACGCGCGAAGGCAACTGGATGTTCCGGGCGTGGCCATCGGCGTGGTGCAAGGTGGCAAGGTGGTGATGGCGGAAGGCTTCGGCGTGCGCAGCCTCGGCCAGCCCGCGCCGGTGGATGCGGACACCCGCTTCATGATCGCCTCCAACACCAAGGCGCTGACCACCCTGATGCTGGCCAAACTGGTCGAGCAGGGAAGGTTCGGCTGGGAAACGCCGGTCACGCAAATCCTGCCGGGGTTCAAGCTGGGTGATGCGCAAACCACGCGCCAGGTGCTGGTCAAGCACCTGATTTGCGCATGCACGGGCTTGCCGCGGCAAGACATGGAGTGGCTGTTTGAAAGCGAGGGCGCCACCCCGCAATCGCTGCTGGATGGACTGGCAACCATGCAGCCGACCAGCCGTTTCGGTGAATTGTTCCAGTATTCCAATCCGATGGCGGCAGCGGCCGGCTACGCCGGTGGCCACGTGCTGCATCCGCAGTTGGAGTTGGGCGCCGCCTATGACGCAGCCATGCAGGAACTGGTTTTCGATCCGCTGGGCATGGCATCGACCACCTTCGACTACGACCAGGCGCAACGGGACAACTTTGCCGCGCCACACGGGCTGGACGTCGATGGCCACATTGCCGCCGCCAGCATGGACCTGAATACCTCGGTAAAACCGGCGCGGCCTGCCGGAGCGGCCTGGAGCACCGTGCATGATGTGTTGCGCTACGTGCAGATGGAGCTGGATCAGGGCCTGCTGCCCGACGGCTCGCGCTACATCGATGCGGCTACCTTGCTTGAGCGACGCAAGCCACAGGTCGCCTTGGGCGGCGACGCCAGTTACGGCATGGGCTTGATGATCGACAACACCTGGGGTACTCCGGTCGTCCACCATGGTGGCGATCTGGTCGGCTTTCACTCCGACATGCTGTGGCTGCCTGAACATGATGTCGGCGCGGTGATCCTGACCAATGCCGATCCGGGCGTGTACATTCGTGGACCCTTCCAACGTCGCCTGTTGGAAGTGCTGTTCGACGGCAAGCCGGAAGCGGCCGAAAACGTGACCGCCCAGGCTCAGCGACTGAAGCAGGGCATTGCCACCGAGCGCAAGCGCCTGAGCGTACCGCCCGATGCCAAAGCGGTGAAAAATCTGGCCGCGACTTACCGCAGCAATGAACTGGGCCCGATCACGGTTACGCGCCCTGGCGATGCTGTCTGGTTCGACTTCGGCGCCTGGCGCAGCGCAATGGCCGCGCGCGCCAACGATGACGGCAGTGTTTCGTTTGTCACCATCTCGCCCGGCGTTGACGGTTTCGAATTCGTGGTTGCCAATGGCAAACAAGGCCCATCCCTGGTACTGCGCGATGCGCAGCATGAGTACGTGTTTGCGGGTGATGCCGCCAGCGGGCGCTGAGCGCATATCAAACCCGGCACTGCGGACACGCGCGGCGAGCGCGGCACGATTCGGCCGCGCTTGCGACCCTTCAGGTTGAGCGAGTCGCCCTGGCCGCAGCTATCGGTTTGGGCCACGGCTTCCCCGGGTCCGCCAAGCACGCCGGCAAGCCATTGAGGCCTGCTTGAACCGCCTATGCGGCATGGGCATACTCCGATGGCAAACTTTGCCATTGGAGCAAACCGTGGCCACCATGAACATTTCGCTGCCGGAACCCTTGAAGCAATTCGTGGACGAGGAAGTGCGCGAGGGCGGTTTCTCCGGCACCTCCGACTATGTGCGTGACCTCATCCGCCAGCGTCAGCGCGAGAAGGCGGCCGAGTTCCTGCGCAAGTTGATTGCCGAAGGGCTGGCCTCCGGGCCGGCCACGCCGCAGGAAGCGGACTTCTTCGACAAGATGCGCGAACGCGCGCGCGCGCGCGCCGGCGGCGAATGAAATCCATTCATTGGCGCGAAGGCGCCAGGCGCGATCTGGACGATGCTGCCGAGTGGTACGCACAACAAGGCGGCGAAACGCTTGAGTTGCGCTTCGTTGCCGCAGTGGAATCGACCGTGCTCATGGTCCGGCAGCATCCCGTCGTCGGCTCCACACGGCACGCTGGCCACGTCACCAATCTACCTGAGCCGTTGCGCTATTTTCCGATCCGCCAATTCGAGTCGTACCTCATCTACTACATCGACTTGCCGGAACACATCGAAGTGATCCGCGTCTGGCATGCCGCGCGCGGGCTTGATGCATTGCTCGGCGACGAGGAGCCGCAGCCCGAATGAGCAGCGCAATCCGGTTGCCATGTTCCGCATTGATCCGGGGAGAAACCGAGTGTCACGTCTGACCGACCTGCTTGCCCAAGCCAAAGCCCGCGATCCGCAAATGGGTGCGGATCTGGAGCGCGAATTCCAGGCGCTGTCCGCGCGCCTGCCGTTTGGCCTCAACTTCGAACGGCACCGGCCGGAAAATGCACAATGCATCAGGGCATGTATCAGAGTGCAACCTTGCAGCCATATGGCATCATCACCTCGGAGCTTCTTTTAGGGGAATGCCGTGCGGTTCTGGCTGGGCGTTACAGACAATCGCTGGTATCGGCACGTCTCCGCGTCCGCCAGCCCCGAGGTCAATTTCTGGCAACCCTCGGCGAGGGCACCCTTCAACGGGCTACCCGAGGGAACGCTCTTCCTATTCAAACTGAAGGCGCCCAATCACCATGTTGTTGGCGGTGGGCGGTTCGTCCGGTACACGAGGTTGCCGCTAATTTCGGCATGGTCCGTTTTCGAGCACCAGAATGGGACGTCTAGTCTGGCCGAGCTCAGAGACCTGATAGCCAGTCATCGGCGTGAACCCACATCGCTCGATACGGAGATCGGCTGCACAGTGCTGACAGATGTCTTTTATCTCCCTCAGGAGCGCTGGATTGACGTCGGCCCGCGATTCCATCGCAGTATCATGGTAGGGAAAACCTACGAGGACACAGACCCTGATGGCACCAGCCTCCTGGCCGAACTTGAAATAGCAACAGGTAGTCGAAGTATCGCCGAAACTGATCAAGCTTCCGAACGATTCGGCCGGCCCTTCTTACAGAGGGCGCGACTCGGGCAGGGGTCGTTTCGCACCTTGGTCATCGACGCATACAAGCGGCAGTGCGCAATCACAGGGGAGCATACATTACCGGCACTGGAAGCCGCGCACATACTTCCCTTCGCGGATCAGGGTCCACATCACGTAAGCAACGGCCTCTTGCTGCGATCAGATTTCCATAAGCTGTTTGATGCGGGTTTGGTGACGGTCGAACCGGATCTGAAGATACGGGTCAGCGGCAGAATTCGCGATCAGTATTTCAATGGCAAAGCGTACTACCGGTTGCACGGACAAACGCTTGCCGCGGTTCCCCATGAGGTTATGGATCATCCGAATTCAGAGTATTTGCGATGGCACAACGTGAACAGGTTCGTGGAGTAACCGATGATCAGTCGCCCCTTAATGAACAGGCTGCTGGCCTTCCGCAAGGAACGGGAATGGGAACAGTTCCATACTCTGCGTACACTTTCTACATCCATCGCATTGGAAGCCGCAGAGCTGGCCGAGTTCACGCAGTGGGCACGAGACGATGAGATCGAAGAGATATCACGGGAGCGCCGTGCCGAAATTGCGCTGGAGATTGCGGACATCGCCATCTTGTTGAGCTATCTGGCCCATGACCTGGGTGTTGAACTGGAGCAGGCCGTTTCCAACAAGCTCGAACTCAATGCTCAGCGCTATCCCGTCTCCAAGGCAAAGGGCACCGCAAAAAAATATGATCGGCTGGAATAGCGTTCTTCAACCTCTAGAAGTTCGAAGTCAGCAAGATCTTCTTCCTCAACATCCAGAGGCCAGGCAAGAATAGCCTCCATGTGCGGGGCTTCGATGGCACGGATGACCAGCTGATCCACCCCGTCCCGAAGATCACGCTGCCGGACTTCTTCTTCTTCTTCTTCTCGGAACAGGCCGGCAAGATCGTTGAGGACATCGTGGACCCGCACGATCCGTCGCGCGCCGATGCCTTACCCAAGCTGCAAGGCCTGGCCGTGTATGCCGCAACGCACGAGAAAACCTATCGCCGGATCGTGGCGGTTGCGGAGGTGGGCGGCAGTGCCGCCAACTCATCCCGGATCAACTGTTCCTGCGCGCGCGTGGTGTCGTCCGCACCGGCCGTGCATTCCATCGCGTCGCGCAACTGCGCTGCAGGCAAGGCCATGATCTCGTGCAGCCGTCCACTTTCCTCGTGCCGAGCGAAATCCCAACGATCCAGATCGTCCAGTGGGCGCAGGTCCAGCCACGACTTGGCACCCAGTGGTTCGCCCAGCACACCGAGGTAGTACCCCGGGTACGGATCACCATGGAAGCAGGGTGGATTTTCCGGGCGCAGGTTGGCGTAGCGGCTGGTCAGCAACCTGGCCACGACATCGCCACGCCGTGGCGCGGCCAGCACCAGGAAATATTTCTGTTTCAGTTCGCCAGTCGAAGGGTCGGCGTAGAACGCATCGTCGCGGTAGATGTGGCCGATGCGTGCGGGCATGTTCAGTGCATCTGAGCCTGGCGGATGGCCTCGTGCTCGGCAGCGGATTCGCGAATGGCTTGCGCATGCGCATCGTCATCGCGAATAGCCAGCGAGTACGGGATGCGTTCCAGATTTCCGCGGCCATTGTCCCAGATCGCATCCCACGGCCCGCGTTCGGCATGGGTGACATTGATCATCGGCTGCGAGTAGTCGAGTCGGAATCGAGCAGCTAGATCCGCCATCAGACGCAATTCGCGACGACTGAAATGGCGCTCGTCGAAGTCGCGTTTCGGCTGCACGGTTTCCCGCACGTAGTGGATGACTTGCTCCGGCACGATCGCGATCGCTTCTGCGAAATCCGGCTCCAGCGCGTCCCACTCCTCGAACAGCGCCATCGGCACCGGGCCCATCTTCATGGCGCGGTACTCCAGCCCCGTCACCGGAATGCCGGTCTGACGATAGTGTTCGAAGTCCAGCAAATAGAGCAGCTTGATCAGTTTGATCTTGCCGCAATGCTGGGTGTTGTCCGCGAAGTAGATCGCGGCATTGATGAGTTTTTCGCGGTTATGGCTGATCAGCATGCGGGCGGGCGGACACACGTCCCTGAGCGATGGCGGGTAGCTTAGACCCTGGATTGGGTACGGGCAATAAGCGTACCGCTCGCTCAGCGGACGGTCTCCATGAAGAAACGCATTGCGCGACCCGTTGTGGCCTGGCTGCTGCACCTGCCCGGATGCTGTTCGCCCCATACTTCGCTGTCGCAGCGTCCGCTGCCGGCTCAATCAGCCGGTACGGTGCGTTCGCGGGCCCATTCGCGCAAGGCGGCCACGCGGTCGGCCATCATCACCGACAGCGGTTTGGTGTTTGCCGCCTCGTCGATCAGGTGTTGCGTGTTGAGCGCCTTGTTTTCGGCGGCAGCGGTGTATTGCGCGGCAACGATCAGTTGCTCGATTTCGGCGCCGGAAAATCCGTCACAGGCCTGGGCAACGGTGGGCAGGTCGAAATCCGTCACTTTCAGCTCGCGCTTGAGCAGGTGGATGCGCAAGATTTCCACGCGCGCCTCCACATCCGGCAAGTCGACGAAGAAGGTTTCGTCGAAGCGACCCTTGCGCAACAGTTCGGCGGGCAATACGGAAACATCATTGGCCGTGGCCACCAGGAATACCTGGCCCTTGCGTTCGGCCATCCAGGTGAGCAGATAGCCGAGCACGCGGCGTGAGACGCCATCATCGCTGCCTTCGGTGGACAGCGCCTTTTCGATTTCATCCAGCCACAGCACGCAGGGCGAGAGCATTTCGGCATTCTTCAGCGCCGCACGCAGATTGCGTTCGGTTTCGCCGTGGTACTTGTTGTACAGGGTGCCGATATCGAGCCGCAGCAACGGCACGCCGAAACCACCGGCCACCGCCTTGGCCGCAAGGCTCTTGCCGCAACCCTGGACGCCGAGCAGCAGGATTCCCTTGGGCGGATCGAGCTTTGCCGCCTGCTTCTTGCCAGTGAACGCGGGCACGCGTTTCTGTACCCACTGCTTGAGCCGATCAAGGCCGGCGACATCGGCGAAACTGGCCGTTTCATATTCGTAGTGCAGCAGGTTCTCGCGATCGAGCAGTTCGCACTTGGCCTTGCCAAGGCCGGGCAGGTCGGCCGGACCCAGCGCGCCATCGGCGTGGATGAGCTTGCGCACGATGCGTCGTGCATCGACCAGGGTGAGTCCGACCAGGTTGCGCACGATGGTGCGTGCGGCATCGGCATCCACTTCCACGCGCCGCCCGGTTTCCCGCGAATAGTTGAATGCTTCCTCGCGCACCAGCGCGGCCATGGCCTGGATATCCGGCAGCGCCAGTTGAAAGGGCGTGGCCAGCGGCACCAGGTCATCGGGCAGCTCGTACTTGGCACCGACCAGCGCAAGGGTATGTTCGGTCTTGGCCTGGCGCAGCACGATCTCGCGCATCAGGCGCAAGGCCATCGGGTAGCGCAGGTATGGCTGGAAATCCAGCAGCAGGAAAACCGCCGATTCGCCGTGTTGCTTGATGTAGCCCAGCATTTGCGAGGCGTCGGCGTACGAATCTTCCGCAGGCTCGGCATCGACATCCACATCAAGGCGCTTCAGGCCCTGGGTAATGCTCCAACTGAACAAAGGCCGCAGCGACTGCGCGATGGCGTGGCGAAAGCTCTCGATGACCCGACCTTCTTCGGCCGACTCGATGACCAGCAAGGGCGTGCGCGCACGCAGCAGGGTGACCAGATCCTGATTGGCACTCATGGGGCCCCGGACTCCATGCGGCAAAGCGCGCAAGCCTATCATGGCGCCTTGCGGCATAATGGCCGACTGACTCGCCCCGGCCGGCCCCCAATTGCCGTTGCCGTGGGAGCTTGCTGCCTATTCAAGTCGCACTGGAATCCGGTGCCCAAAGAGCCGAAACACCATGCTTAGAGAAGCCATCGAACTGCATCGCCAGGGTCGCCTGGAAGAAGCCGAAACCGCTTACCGTGCCGCCCTGCAGGGCAAT
>SHNG01000155.1 GCA_004295005.1 Gammaproteobacteria bacterium | reverse complement strand
GCACAACACAAGAAGACCGCGTCCCGGCTGCGCTACGCTTGGCCGGAAGCGCTGGAGGAGGAGTTCATCCACGCCCAGGGACCCAACTGTCCCGACCTCCTCGCCCATTTGCAGGAGCACGGCGACGACTATGCCGCGGTGTTCTTCCTGCCGTATCTGTACCCGATGACCCTCGATGGCATCCGCGCCATGCCGCACCGGCGCTGGGCCATGATTCCCGCCCTGCATGACGAACCGCCGGCCTATCTGGAGACGTTTGCACACATGGGCCGTTCGGCACCACGCATCCTGTGGAACACGCTGGCCGAAAAACGCCTGGGTGCGCGCATCTGGAATCTCGAAGGCGGCAATGTGGTCTCGATGACGGTGGCAGTGGAGCCGGTGACCCCGGCAGTCGAACCGAAGCCGTACCTGCTCTACTGCGGGCGCATCGATGTCAGCAAGGGATGTGCCGCGCTGCTGGATGGATTCGATGCCTTCAAGCGCGCCAATCCGCGCTCTCCATTGCAACTCGTGCTGACCGGCAATGATGTGCTCGGAGTCGGCAAGCGCCGCGACGTGCGTTATCTCGGTTTTGTCGACGAGCAACGCAAGTTCGAATTGATGGCGGGTGCCGTCGCGTTCGTGCAGCCATCGCCGTACGAAAGCCTGAGCATCGTCCTGCTCGAAGCCATGGCGCAGCGCACTCCGGTGATCGTCAATGGCCAATGCGAGGTGCTGGTGGATCATGTCCAGGAGAGCCAGTCCGGCTACGTCTACGGCAACCAGGGCGAATTCATCGATGCCGTTTCGCGGGTGCTGGCCTTGGGTTCCGGGGAGCGCGCCTGGCAGGGTGAAAAGGCGCGCGAATATGTGCTGAAGAATTACAGCGAGGCCCAGGTCCGCTCGCGCTTGCGCGCAGAGGTTGATGCGTTGCTGGCCCCCTGAAGCACTGCGCGTCAGGCGCCGGCGAGGTGCAGGTCAAAACGTGCACCGCCGAGTGACTGGGAACGGGAGACCTGGATGTTTCCCGAGTAGGCCTTGACGATGTCCTGGACGATGGACAAACCGATGCCGTGTCCCTGCACGCGCTCGTCGCCGCGTACGCCGCGTTGCAACAGGTGTTCCACGCGATCGGCTGCAATGCCGGGACCATCATCTTCAAAACACAAGTGCAGACCCTTGCCGCCGGCATCCGTGGAATCCATCTGCGCGGTCAACAGCACACGATGGCGCGCCCACTTGAAGGCGTTCTCCAGCAGGTTGCCGAGCAATTCCATGAGATCGCCCTGGTCACCGCGAAAGCGCACATTGGCGTCGATCTCGAATTCGCAGAGGATGTGGCGTTCGGCATAGACCTTCTCCAGGCTGCGCACGATTTCCTCGGCGAAGGGTTCAATCGGCAACGGCGCGGCAAAGGTCTGGCGTCCCGAGGTTGCGCCACGCGACAGTTGATAGGCCACGATCTCGTCCATGCGACCCAATTGCTCCATCACCGTCCAGCGCAGGGTTTTGGCATCCACTTCCGATTCAAGTTGAGTACGGATGACGGCCAGCGGCGTTTTCAGGCTGTGGGCAAGATCGGCCAGGGTGTTGCGGTAACGCTTGAGGCGCTCGCGCTCGGAATCGATGAAGGCGTTGAGGTTCTTGGCCAGGCCCGACAGTTCGCGCGGGTAGCCTTCGCCCAGCCGTTCCTGATCGCCGCGCTCGACGCGGGCAAGATCCGCCGCAACCTCGCGCAGCGGCGCCATGCTCCAGCGCAGCACGCCCAGCAACAGCAGGATGAGCAGCACGCCAAGTCCGCCCAGCCATGCGAGCAGGGTGCGTCGGAATGCGGCCACCTGGTTCTGCAAGGAGCTGGCGTTCTCGGCAATATTGACGGTCAGCTTGAGTTCCGGGCGATCATCGACCGTCCAGGAGATGCCCTGGGAGAGCATGAACAGATCGCCATGCGGCGTCTTGATCGGCCCGCTGAATTCACTTGCGCCGCTTTCCAGTTCCGTGCCGAACGGCAGGTCGAGTCCGAGCGCGGAGGGTGAACGCCACTGGCGATCACTGGCATTGCGAATGTGATCGCCAACGATGCTCGCGTAAAGACCGGACTCCGGGCGGTCAAAGCGTGGATCCGGCCCGACCTCGGGCGGAATCAGGTTTCCTGCGCGGTTGGTATCGGCACCGGCCAGGTAGGCATGCAGGTATCCCTGCAGGCGTTCGCGTTGTGAGCTGAGCGCGGCGTCGAAGAACGCCTTGTCGAGGGCAAAGAACGCCAGGCCAAGGAATGCCGCCAACGCAATGCCCGCTGCGAGCAGCGAGCGGGTTTGCAGTGAAAGCGGATGCGCCATGCGGCGGGTCCGGATCAATGGGATTCTTGGGCTGCAGGTTCGTCAAATCCGCTGCTGCGCTCGAGCGCGAAACGGTAGCCTCGTCCGCGCACGGTCTCGATCGGTTTGATCTGGTTGTCCGGATCCAGCTTGCGGCGCAGGCGGCCGATGAAGACCTCAAGCACGTTGGAATCGCGGTCGAAATCCTGCTGGTAAATGTGTTCGGTCAGGTCGGCCTTCGACACCAGTTCGCCGGCATGCATCATCAGGTATTCGAGCACCTTGTACTCGTAGCTGGTGAGATCAACCGGTGCGCCATTCGAGCTGACGGTTTGCGCGGTGGTGTCGAGCACGATGGGTCCACATTCGAGCAAAGGCCGCGACCAGCCGCTGGCGCGCCGGACCAGGGCATTGATGCGTGCCAGAAGTTCCTCGACATGAAAGGGTTTTACCAGATAATCATCCGCGCCGAATTTGAGTCCCTGCACCTTGTCCTGCCATGAGGATCGCGCAGTCAGGATCAGGATCGGGAAGCGCTGTCCACCTTCGCGCAACTGCTTGACCAGGTCCATGCCGGACAATTTGGGCAGGCCGAGGTCGATGATGGCGACATCGAACGGTACCTCACGGCCAAGGAACAGGCCTTCCTCGCCATCGGCAGCGGCATCGACAGCAAAGCCGTCACGCTTCAGGCGGGCTGCCAGGGTCTCGCGCAAGGGTGCTTCGTCTTCAACCAGCAAAACTCGCATTGCCTACTCCTCTACTTCTGGTCTGCCTTGATCTCGATGACACGTACCTGTCCACCCGGGGTCAGGATCTTGATGCGATAAATCTTGCGTTTGCCGATCTGCAAGGTACGCACGTTGAGCACCTTGGCGTGGGTATCCTGCTGCACGCGGTCGACCGCTTCCTGCACGCTGATCTCCCGCGCCGATGCCTGCGATGCAGCGATCATCATGGCCACGGCCAGGATGGGGACTGCGAATCGACACATGGCTGGGAGCGGGGTCATGCGAATCGGGGAAGCCGTGTTGTCGGCATGGATAAAATTCGGTGCGGCCAGTGTCGGTGGCGGGTTTTGAATTCCCGCTGAACTTGGCGGGACCGTGCCCATCAAAACAGTTCTCCAACGCAACAGCGCAGGCTGCCGCCAGCCTTCTCGATTTCGGGCAGCGCCACGCTGCCGATCGAAAAGCCGGCAGCGTGCAGGATTGCGCGTTGCCGCGTTTGCAATGAATCGGCCGCGCGCTGGCTCATCCATACGCGTTTCGGACTCAAGCTGATCACGTTTGCGGCAAACGCCTGCTTCTGTTCCGGACTGAGCCAAAGCACATGTTCCCCGTACAGCGATGCAATGGCGCGCGCATCCTCGGCATCGGCAAATCCGGATTCGGCGATCACTGCGGCCCGGCCCGCCAGGATCGCCAACACGACATTGGTGTGGTATTCGCCATCAGCCAGTCGAAAACAGTAGGTCAGGCGCAATCCAAACGCTTCGTGCATGGCGTGTGCCCCAGCCATGTCGCAGCGATCGGAAAGTCCGCAATAGCCGATGCCGCGGGCACGGTCGATGACCAGCGATCCGGTCAGCTCGGCGACGAAGTCGCCATCGGAGAGATCGACAACCTGGCGGCCAAGCACCCTGGTGAACCAGGCGCGGATATCGGCGCGGCGGGTTTCGCGCTGGCGCACCGCATGGCGCATGCGTCCAACAATGAGGCGGCCAGGCACGGTGGCAAATGCATTGTTCGGAAACACGCCATCCATGGCCTGCGGATCACCGGGAAAGGTGATGACCGGAACATCCTCGGCGATGCGGCGGGCCAGCTCGGCGTGCTCGGCCAGGGCAGCCAGCGGATCGGGTTGCTGGGCGAGATCCATGTAGGCGTTGTCGGTGGCGGACTCGGCAGCCAGGGAAAAGTTGGCCGGACTGACCAGGTAGGCCGCCTCTGCCGTGGCACCCAGGTTGATGGTCCAGGATTGCTGATCGATTGCGCTCAGGAAATCGCGTGGATTGGTGACAATCATGGGCACCTTGGTTTGTCTGACCGTTGTGGGTGGCGGAAACAGTGTACGAGATGATCATTGACCATGCCGGTGGCTTGCATGAAGGCGTAGCAGATCGTCGAACCGACAAAGCGGAATCCATGCGCGCGCAAGGCCTTGCTCATGGCATCGGACTCCGCGGTGCGGGCAGGCACATCCTGCTGTCGTTGCCAGTGGTTGAGCATTGGGGTTCCCTTCACGAATGACCACAGCCAGGCATCGAGGCTTCCGTGGCACGCAATGATTTCGCGAGCGGCACGTGCATTGTCACGGGCGGAAAGGATCTTGAGGCGGTTGCGGATCAGCCCGGGGTCCAAAAGCAGGGACTCCAGTTCCGAGTCCGCCATCGCAGCTACACGCGCAATCGAAAAATCGTGGAAGCGTTTGCGGTAGTGCGGCCGCTTGGCCAGCACGGTGCGCCAGCTCAGGCCAGCCTGCGCGCCTTCCAGCACGAGGAATTCGAACAGTGCGTCATCCCCGTGCAGTGGCACGCCCCATTCCCGATCATGGTAACGACGATACTCCGCGTCGGCGCCAGCCACCGTTGCCCACGGGCAACGTGAAAGGCCGTCGTCTGTCAGAGGCTCTTGCTGGACCGGCTTGCGTGTTGTGTCGATTTTCCTGGATCGACTCATGCGCCCGTCGCCGTCCAGGGCAGCTTGTCGAGATCCACATTGCCGCCACTCAAGATCAGGCCAATGCGTTGACCCGCGAATTGATCGCGATTGGCCAGCACCGCAGCGAGCACGATGGCTGCGGACGGCTCGACAAGCAACTTCAAGCGTTGCCAGAGCAAGCGCATGGCCGAGATCGTGGCATCGTCGCTGACGGTAAGCACCTGGACGCGATGCTGTTCGATGATTTCCAGATTGATGGCACCTACCAATGCACGCAATCCATCACAAATCGTGTCGGGTTCAAAATCGGCAACACGTTCTCCGCGCTGCAGGGATGTCCAGGTGTCCGCAGCGCCCGCGGGCTCTGCTGCCAGCACCCGCATGGCAGGAGCAATCGCAGCGGCGGCAATGGCCGTGCCGCTGATCAGGCCGCCGCCACCCACCGGAGCAATCAATGCGTCGAGTGCAGGTACCTGGCCGAGAAATTCCAATGCGGCAGTTCCCTGACCGGCAATGACGGCAGGATCGGTGTAGGGATGCACAAGGGTGGCGCCGGTTTGCCCGCGTACCGCCTCTGCGGTCTGTTCGCGCGCGGCGAGCGTGGCTGCGCAGCGATGCAAGGTCGCTCCGTACGCCTCAATCGCGTCAATCTTGCTCTGCACCGCGCCATCGGGAATGACCACATGGGCGGGAATCCCTCGCGTCCGCGCAGCCAGCGCAAGGGCCGCTCCGTGATTGCCCGATGAATGCGTGACAACACCGTGCGAAGCCATTGCCTGGGGCAGCGACCAGACGGCATTGCACGCGCCACGGAACTTGAAGGCACCGACGCGTTGCAGGTTCTCGCATTTGAACAGCAGCTCGGCGCCTGCCAACTGGTCGATTGATGTCGAGCGGAATACCGGGGTGACCTGTGCAAGCCCACGAATGCGCTCGGCAGCCTGTTCGATCGCGGCAAATCGCGGGATTTCGGGAAACGACTGTGCGTGCTGGGTCATCGGGAGAATCTCGGCTGTCGTTCTACCACGGGGCTCAATCCTACCGTTTGCAAGTGCCCGCGGTGGTGTTGCCATTCGAATGGTGCTGCCGGTCAGCCTTCAGTCGAACAGAACCGGCTACTGAACGAATGCTCACGCAGAGCTTGAATCCCCGTGCCAGAGGGGGCATGTTGCCAACGGAAGATCCAAAATCGGATCCGACCCGGAGAGTGTCATGTCGCGCCCCATCCTGACCACACTGATTGCCATGGCCCTTGCCGGCTGCGCGAGCCAGGGGAATTACTATCGATACGACAGCGGCGGTGACTACTACACGGGAACCTCCGGCCCGGATGTTGTCCTGCAAGGCTCGACCTATTATGGCGGCTTCGGCTACTCGCACGGTTTTGGTTACGGGCCGGGTTTTGGCCTTGGTTTTGGCTACGGTTTTGGATACGGCGCGTATTCTCCCTGGGGATTCGGATACCCACCCATTTATTGGTGGCCGGATTACTCCGTGGATGATGGCGTGCTCCGCCAGAATCGCGTCGAGCGGGAACGCTCCGAGCGCAGCGCACTGGTCTGGAGACCGACCGTTTCGGCGCCACGCAACCTTGAACTTGACGCGTGGCGGCACGGCCAGCAGCCATCCAATCGGTTCGACCGCCCGCAAAATGACTCGTTGAACAGGCCAGTCAGGGGATTCCAGGATACCCGTCCGCAGAGGGCGATCCGCTCGGTACCCCAGGAAACCTCTTTGCGCTCTTCCGATTCTACGCCGGGCATGCATCCCGGCGCCGTGCCCGCGCCAATACAGCGCATGCCGATAAGCCAGCCGATGCCACGCAAGCAATAAAAAACCGCGCTTTCGCGCGGTTTTTTCGGGTGAAACCCCAACCTCTCAGCCAAGCATGGGCGATCAGGCCGGGAGGCGGCTGAGCGCTTCGTTGATGCGGGCGCGGCGGGTTTCCAGTTGCTGGATCTGCGCAGTAGCCGGATCCAGGGCGGAGGTGTCGCGTATGTCCTGCATTGCCATTTCCAGGCGACCAAGTTCGATCATGAGATCGTGACGGAGGAACAAGGGATTGACGCTCATGCTGGCAATACTGGAGATCATGGCTTGGCACTCCGTTGGGGTTGGGTGGCTTGATTGAATACTTAGCAAGGCCCGTGCCAACCCGCCTGGAATGGGGAAAAATTCCGAAACCGTGAATCCCGATCCGTCAAACCTGACAGTCTCTGTCGCTAGGTGACCGCGACTGATCGAGTACAGCCCGCCTCGCCGCTTTACCGCGATTTCGGTCACAGTCTGCCAATCGTTGTTACCGATATGGTGGCGCAGACTCCGCAAACGCACTGGCCGCGCCTATAATCGCGCCGGCAGCGCATGCAGGCTTCACAAGCGGAAGCAACCAGTCAATCTGGCGCCCGGCAACATGGTCCTCTTGGATTCCCCCCTGTTCCTAAGACCGCCGGGCGCCAGTCTTCTGTGCGTCGGCACCATTGCGGTGCGTACCCGGAGTCAGCAAGGGAAAGGTGCATCCTCCCACCGGCACGCGGCCAGCCCCTGAATTCCGACCTTCGGCGTGCTCGCAAACGCCTAGCGCCGGTGGGAGTGCGGATGGGGTACAGCAGGTTCCGTGCCAACTTCGCCATCACGGGCGCGGGCCGAAAACAAATTCCTGATCTTGGCCTGTCGCCACGGGTTGCTTCCCGGTCGGGTGAAAATTGCGCTGTCAGACGCGGCGCGCGCCACACGATAAAATTGCCCGCTGTTTCCGGAGATCCGACAGCCAATGCCTTCCCCAGCCTTCAACCGCTTTGATGTGATCGTGATTGGCGGAGGTCATGCCGGCACCGAGGCTGCGCTTGCCGCGGCACGCTCGGGCGCTGCGACCTTGTTGCTCAGCCACAGCATCGAGACCATCGGCCAGATGAGTTGCAACCCCGCAATCGGTGGCATCGGCAAAGGTCACCTGGTGCGGGAGATCGATGCCCTGGGAGGCGCCATGGCCCATGCTGCGGATCGTGCAGGCATCCAATGGCGAACCCTCAATGCGTCCAAGGGGCCGGCTGTGCGCGCCACGCGCTGCCAGGCTGACCGCGTGCTGTACAAGGCGGCGATTCGCGCAATCCTTGAAGCCGAGCCCAAGCTGAGATTGTTCCAGCAGGCCGTCGACGATCTGATCATCGAGAACGGCCGTATCAGCGGGGTAAGAACCCAGTCCGGGCTGACTTTCCATGCGCCCAGCGTGGTGCTCACGGTGGGCACCTTCCTGGCGGGCAGGATCCATATCGGCATGACGCATCATCCAGGCGGTCGCGCCGGGGACGCGCCGGCCATGCGCCTGGCCGAGCGCATGCGAGAACTGCCCATTGCCGTTGATCGCCTGAAGACCGGCACGCCGCCGCGTATCGATGGCCGCAGCATCAATTACTCGGGTCTGGAAGAGCAGGCGGGAGATGATCCGGCGCCGGTGTTCTCGTTCATGGGCTCGCGCGAGGAACATCCGCGCCAGGTCAGTTGCTGGATCACGCATACCAGTGTGCACACGCACGAGATCATCCGTGCCGGCTTGTCGCAATCGCCGCTCTTCACCGGGCAGATCGAGGGTGTTGGCCCGCGCTACTGTCCGTCCATTGAAGACAAGGTCGTGCGTTTCGCGGGCAAGGAATCACATCAGATCTTCATCGAGCCGGAAGGCCTGGACAGCTACGAGATCTATCCGAACGGCATCTCCACATCGTTGCCGTTTGACGTGCAACTGGATCTGGTTCGCTCCATCCGTGGCTTTGAGAATGCGCACATCATGCGCCCTGGCTATGCCATCGAGTACGACTACTTCGATCCGCGCGGACTCAAGCCTTCGCTGGAAAGCAAGGTCATCGACGGTCTCTACTTCGCGGGTCAGATCAATGGCACCACCGGCTACGAGGAGGCCGCAGCACAAGGCCTGATCGCCGGCTTGAATGCCTCGCGTGCCACGCGTGGTTTGGAGCCGTGGTCGCCACGACGCGACCAGGCCTACATTGGCGTTCTCATCGACGATCTCACCACCAACGGCACGATTGAGCCGTACCGGATGTTTACCTCGCGTGCCGAATACCGCCTGCACCTGCGCGAAGACAACGCCGACCAGCGCCTGACAACCATCGGACATGAGCTCGGCTGTGTCACCCCGGAACGATACGAACAAGTGCGCCGCAAGCAGGATGCCGTGGCCCATGAGCAATCACGCATGCGTGCGTTGTGGGTGACCCCGGGCAATGCGCTGGGGCGAGCTCTCGAGGCACGAACCGGTATCGGCGTGACCCGCGACACCAGTGCCTTGGACCTGATGCGACGGCCCGAGCTCGACTACGCGATCCTCAATTCGGTGGAGGGCATTGGCCCCGGCGTGGATGAGCCGGAGATCGCCGAGCAGGTCGAAATATCCTGCAAATATGAAGGCTATCTGGAACGCCAGCGTGAAGAAATCGAACGCAGCCGTCGCCACGAATCCACAGCCATACCGATTCAATTCAACTATGACGAAGTTCGTGGCCTTTCCGCGGAGGTTCTGCTCAAGCTCAAGGCATCCCTGCCCACGACGATCGGCCAGGCGCAACGGATCAGCGGGGTGACGCCCGCGGCTATTTCCCTGCTGCTGGTGCACTTGCGCCGAGGCAGGCATGTGGCCTGATCCAACGCAAGCAGGCGGGAAATTCCCTTCGCTCAATGCCGCTTGCATGAGGGCAAGAAAAAAGGCCGGTCATGCCGGCCTTTTTCGATTGCACGGGATTCGGAAGTTCAGCGCTTCTTCGGCATCTTGGGCTGCGCCATGGCAAAGGCCTTCATCGCATCGTCGTAGTATTTCTGTGCTTCCTCGGCAGTGAACGTCTCGCCGCCACCGCGTTCATTGAGGATCAGCTGTCCGTTCTCGTCCCAGCCCAAACGGCTATTGGCGCGTCCCTTGACAAGCAGGGCCATGGGTTTGTCGTTGAGATAGGCATATTCGACGTTCGAACGTACCGCCGTATCGCCCTCGCCCAGCTCGGTATTGACGCGCATGAAGCGCAGCCTGTTGCCCGGCTCCACAAATCCATCCCAGGCGACCGACAGATCGCCATCGAGGAAGGCATCCTGGATGCGACGCATGCCGCCGATATGGTTCTTCAGCTTGTTGAAGTCGGCCTTCAAGAGCTCGCCGGGGGTGGCTTCGGCATTGAGCACGATCTTGATGTCCGAGCCGGCGCCACCGGTGAGCACCGGTGCCTGCAGGGCCTGTGTGTAGTGCCGCTCGCCGTCGGTGATTTCCACGTTGACGACATAGACCCGCGTGCGGTCAATGCCGGCCGGGTTTACTGGCAAACGGAAGCTGTAGGGAGGCTGGCTGGCGAGATCTTCGTTGTGCGTTGCCAGCGCGACTTCCTGCTGGGCGACATCCACCAGTTGCACGCTCAATTTTGCGCCTGGGTTGATCACAGCCGGTTCGCGCAAGCTGATGCTGCCGGTGATCTCGCTCGGGATCGGCGCATCCGCGTCTTGGGGCGCGGCGGCAGGAGCCGCATCGCTTGCGGCCGTATCGGCAGCAGGGGCAGACGGATTGCGTGAATCGCAACCTGCGAGTGCAGCCAACACGATCAATGCGGTGGCGATGGGCTTCAACATGGTCTGGTCCTCAGGGATGCAACAAACGAAAGATATCGTAGATCGGTCGTGCGCGGGTAATGCCGAGGGTCAACGGGCATCGGTCGAAATAGGGGTGAGCCAGAAGCCTGCGCGGCAGAAGTCATCCGGCTGCAACGGCTCTGCCATCGATTGATTGGATCAATCGTCAGGTTTGCATAGAGCCCGCTATGCGCACCCTCCGATTGATCCACTGGATCGCATCAGCGCCGTTTCGCTTCGAATTCATTCTGCCGCGCAGGCTCCAGGATCGGCATTCCTTTCCGTGAACGCACGCGGGCCGAAAACAATAATGCTCCGGCGTCATGTAATCAATCGTCGGAAACGTGATTTTCCGTCATATGCGCGGCCTGGGCGTACTCCGGACTCGGCCTTGGCAGCCCGTGGGCTTCGCGGAAACATTTGTGGCATGCATTGGCCGGCACATGGCTGCATTCCGAGTGCGGCAAAGGCGGTTCACGGCATCATGCCAGCGAAGAGCAGACCTGGTTGCGCCCGCCTTGTTTTGCCCGGTACAACTGGGCATCCGCTGCACGCATGAAATCGCCGGTGGTGGTCATCCCGGATTGCCATTCGGCCACGCCAACGCTGATGGTGATTCGCTTCACCTCGTTGTCGAGGTTGAACTCGAGTTCGGACAAGGCAAGGCGCAGGCTGTTGGCAAAGGTCACCGCACGCGCCAGTTCATGTTCGGGCAACACCAGGGCAAATTCCTCACCGCCGATGCGGGCCACGATGAAATCCTCACGGGCGTGTCCGCGCAGCGCCAGTGCGACTTTTTTCAGCACGATGTCGCCATTCGGATGGCCATATTCGTCGTTGATGGCCTTGAAGTGGTCGAGGTCGATGATGAGCAGGGCAAGCGGACGCTTGTGGTTCATTGCGCGCACGATCTCGCGGTCCATCATTTCCAGGAATTGCCGGCGGTTGTAGAGGTCGGTCAATGGATCGGCGGTGGCCAGTTGGTACAACTCCTCGTGGTAGCGGGCTTCGACGGAGGATCGATCCATGAACTTGAGCACGCAGCTGCCCACCGAAATATGGTCGCCATCCTTCAACTCCGCCTCGATGATGGGCTGATCATTGAGGAAGGTCTTGTTGGTCGAATCGAGGTCCTTGATCCGGTAACCAGCCGGCTCCCGCGTGATGCGGCAGTGTGCCCGCGACACGCTGCGTTCGACGATCTGGAAATCCGCCTCCGGAGCGCGCCCGATCACCAGGGGATTTTCGCCCAGGTTGATGCGCTGGCCCAGGCGCTGGCCCTGCAGCACCACAAGACAGGCGGGAACTTCGCCAGCACCGAAGCGCCGCTGTGGCTGCATGGTGCGGCGCTGCGTGGTGCTGGCATCGTAGTTGCGCCCGCTCATTGAGCAACCCTTGTCAGAAGGAAGGTCGAATCAAGTCGAGGGTTCAGGTCCCTGCCGGCAGGATTCTACGCGATCAGGGATTTGTGCTGTTTGCACTGGCCGGAAGCATGGATATGTCCGCAACGCGCAGGAACAAGCTGCGCAGCCGCCCAAGCAGGACCAGCCGATTGCCCTTGATGCGCTCGTCTTCGACCATCACCATCACATTGTCAAAGTAGCGATCAACCGGTTCGCGCAGTCGAGCGAGTCGACGCAGCAATCCGACGTGATCGGCCCGACCGATCATGGGCAGGGCATCGGCTTCGGCTTGTGCCAGTGCATGGGCGAGCTCGCGTTCGGCTCCGGCTTCCAGCAAGGATTCGTCAAGCACGCCGCCGGGAGCAGGCTTGGCCTGGCGCAGGATGTTGCCGATGCGCTTGTTGGCGCCGGCCAGCGCCTGGCCTTCGGGCAGGCTTGAGAACTCGATCAGCGCGCGCAGGCGGCGGTCGAAATCACTCATCGATGATGGCGTCAGAACGCGCACCGCTTCAAAGGCTTCCGCGGGGATGCCCTGCTCCAGGTAGTAGCTGCGCATCCTGTCGAGCACGAAGGCATACAGATCCTGACCCAAGTCGGCACGCTGCTTGCCAAGGTCCAGCGCTGGCGACTGGCCTTCCTTCGACTTGCCCTGCGCGCCGGCAAACGCGCTGTCCGGAAGGTTGGCCAGGGCTTCCGCAAAATGCGCTTTCAGGTCGAGGTCGAGTTGGGCCTCGATCAGGGTTCGGGCGAGGCCCAGGGCCGCGCGACGCAAGGCAAAAGGATCCTTGTTGCCGCTGGGTTTCATGCCCACCGCAAAGATGCCGGCGAGGGTGTCCACGCGCTCGGCGATGGCAAGCACTTGCCCGACCGGAGTCGAAGCGATGGCGTCGCCGGACTGGCGTGGTCGGTAAAACTCATCAAGCGCAATGGCGACTTCGGGTTTTTCCGCTGGATTGCCCTGGCTTGCGTAGTAGCGGCCCATGACGCCCTGCAATTCGGGAAACTCGCCGACCATGCGCGTCATCAGGTCGCATTTGCTCAATGCTGCTGCACGCGTGGCGAGACCGGCATCCACGCCCAGACGGTTGGCTATGACCCGCGCCAGTTCGGCAACGCGAATGCATTTGTCCCAAACGCTGCCCAGTGCCTGTTGATAGGTAACCGATTGCAGGGAATCTTGCAGCACGGCCAGTCCCTGCTTGCGGTCCTCGTCGTAGAAGAACTGCGCATCGGCGAATCGTGGCCTGATCACGCGCTCGTAACCCTTGCGAATCTCCGCCGGATTGCGCGACTCGATGTTGGCGACCCCGATGAAGTGCTCGCTCAGGCGGTCTTGCGCATCGAATACCGGAACGAATTTCTGGTTCGTCTCCATGGTCATGATCAGCGCTTCCTGGGGCACGCGCAGGAATTGCGGATCAAAGCGGCAGGCGATGGCCACCGGCCACTCCGTCAGGTTGGCGATCTCGTCGAGCAGGCCGGCCGAGAGTCGCGGGTTGCCACCGATTGCCAGCGCCGCGCGCGCAACTTCGTCCGTGATGCGTTGCCGGCGCTCATCGGGATCGGCCAGAACCTTGGCCTCGCGCATGGCTTCAAGCCAGCCGTCGGCATGGGCGATTTCGATCGCGTCGGCGTGGAGGAAGCGATGGCCGCGCGAGCACCGTCCTGCATCCAGCCCGAGGATCCTGCATTTGACCACTTCCGCCCCATGCAGCACGACCAGCCAGTGCACGGGGCGCACGAAAGCATAATCATGATCGCCCCAGCGCATCGGCTTCGGGATGGGCAAGGCCTTGAGTGCCTCGTTGATGATTTCCGGCAGCAGGGCAGCTGTCGGCTGGCCGGGTTTTTCACTGCGTGCGACGAAGCGTTCACCCTTGGCGTCGGTCACGCGTTGCAGCGCATCGATGGCCAGCCCATTCTTTGCCGCGAAACCGGCCAGTGCCGGAGTCGGCGCACCGTTGGCATTGAGGGCGACAGTGAGGTAGGGGCCGAGCACTTCGGATTTTTGATCCTGCTGCTGCATGGGAACTTGCGCAATCCATACGGCCAGGCGGCGTGGCGAGCAATAGCGGCGGACCGCGTTGGCATCTGTGGCAATGCCGCGCGAGGCGAGGCCGGATTGCACATTTTCCGCGAACCGGGTCGAAAGCTCGTCGAGTGCCTTGGGCGGCAGTTCCTCGGTGCCAAGCTCGATCAGCAGGGATGCATTGCCTTGGTCTGGCATCATGCGGCCTCCTTCTGCTTCCTGAGTCCCGGGAATCCGAGTTTCTCGCGCTGGGCAAAATAGGCTTCGGCGACCGCGCGTGCGAGGGCGCGGACGCGCAGGATGTAGCGCTGCCGCTCGGTCACGCTGATGGCGCGCCTTGCATCAAGCAGATTGAAAGTGTGACTGGCCTTGGTGACCTGCTCATAGGCCGGTAGTGGCAAGCCGGCTTCCACCAGGGACTTGGCTTCGGCTTCGCAGGTATCAAACCATTCAAAAAGCCTGGGCACATTGGCGTGCTCGAAGTTGTACGTGCTCTGCTCGACTTCGTTCTGATGGAACACATCGCCATAGCTGACCACGCCGCGCGGACCGTCGGTCCAGACCAGATCGTAGACGTTGTCCACGTTCTGCAGGTACATGGCGAGGCGTTCAAGGCCATAGGTGATTTCGCCCGTTACCGGTCGGCATTCGAGTCCACCAGCCTGCTGGAAATAGGTGAACTGGGTGACCTCCATGCCGTTCAGCCAGACTTCCCAGCCCAGCCCCCAGGCGCCCAGGGTGGGAGACTCCCAGTTGTCTTCGACAAAGCGCAGGTCGTGTACGAGTGGATCGATGCCGAGCGCCTTCAGCGAGCCAATGTAGAGATCGAGGATGTTGTCCGGATTGGGTTTGAGCACGACCTGGTACTGGTAGTAGTGCTGCAGCCGGTTCGGGTTGTCGCCGTAGCGCCCGTCGGTGGGGCGGCGGGAAGGTTGCACATAGGCGGCAGACCACGGCTCCGGACCCAATGCGCGCAGGAATGTCGCCGGATGAAAGGTGCCCGCCCCGACTTCCGTATCGAGTGGTTGCACAAGTACACAGCCCTGTTCGGCCCAATAGCGGTTGAGGGTCTGGATGACATCCTGGAAATTGAGTCCTGGCATGGTTTCGGTCACGGCGGCAGCGACAAAGCGCGCTAGTATAACGGGCAGTGTGGGAACTCCGAGGATTGGCAGGGCATGGCAACCACTCCGACGCGAATCGTGACCGGCAAGGCATCTGCTTCTGCGGATCCGTCAGCGCGTCTTGGGCAGCATTACCGTATCGATCTGGAAGACGTGCTGGCTGCCCTGCTTGCCGATGGCCTGATTTCCAACGAGGACTTGAACCGGGTGCGTGCGGACGTGCGCACGACCAAGGGCAAGCTTGAACTGCATCCCCTGGTCCTGGTGGCCAACCTGAAACTTGCCGATCTGCGTGAAGCGGGCAAGCCGTTGAGCCTGGAGGTCCTGACCCATTGGCTGGCCAGTCGCGCCAAACTGCCGTACTTGAAGATCGATCCCATGAAGGTGGATGTGGCGGCGGTGACGCAGGTGGTCAGTCACGCGTATGCCATGCGCTATCGCATCCTGCCAGTGGCCGTCACCGAGTTGCAGGTGGTATTTGCCACTTCCGAACCGTTCGATACGCGCTGGATTGCCGATCTGAGCCACATCCTCAGGCGCGACATCCAGCGCATGGTGGCCAGTCCGCTTGATGTCAGTCGCTTCCTCACCGAGTGGTGGGGCGTGCAGCGCTCCATCCAGCGTGCCAAGGATGCCAAGGCCGAAGCGGGGGATCATTCGGCGCTGCTCAATTTCGAGCAGTTGGTCGAGCTCGGCAAGACCGGTGATCTGGGGGTCGATGATCGCCACGTGGTGCATATCGTCGACTGGCTGCTGCAATACGCCTTTGAGCAGCGCGCCTCGGACATTCACCTGGAGCCACGGCGGGATACCAGCCAGATCCGCTTTCGCATTGATGGAGTCATGCACAAGGTGTTCGAGTTGCCGACGCCGGTGATGACGGCCGTTACCTCGCGCATCAAGATCCTCGGGCGCATGGACGTGGCCGAGAAGCGTCGGCCACAGGATGGTCGCATCAAGACCCGTTCACCCGGTGGCCGTGAAGTCGAGCTGCGCCTGTCGAGTATGCCGACCGCATTTGGCGAGAAGATCGTGATGCGCATCTTCGATCCCGACATCGTGGTCAAGGAATTTCGCCAGCTCGGTTTCTCGGAAGTGGAGGAAAAGGCCTGGCGTTCCATGGTGGAGCGCCCGCACGGCATCGTGCTGGTGACCGGCCCCACCGGTTCAGGCAAGACCACCACGCTGTATTCGACGCTCAAGGTGCTGGCCACCCCGGACATCAACGTGTGCACCGTTGAAGACCCGATCGAGATGGTCAGCCCAGAGTTCAACCAGATGCAGGTTCACAATGCCATTGACCTGGATTTCGCCGCAGGCGTGCGCACGCTGATGCGGCAGGATCCGGACATCATCATGGTCGGCGAAATCCGTGACCTGGAAACCGCACAGATGGCCGTGCAGGCCTCGTTGACCGGTCACCTTGTACTGTCGACCCTGCATACGAACGATGCGCCCAGTGCATTGACCCGCCTGCTCGATCTTGGCGTGCCCAACTACCTGATCCAGTCGACCTTGACCGGCGTGGTGGCGCAGCGCCTGGTCAGGACCCTGTGTCCCCATTGCAAGACCGAGTCGTCACTGGATGTTCGCGCCTGGGCGGCACTGACCCACCACTGGCAGTTGCCCGTGCCAAGCAAGAGTTTCGGCCCAAAAGGATGTCTGGAATGCCGCAAGACCGGATTTCTCGGGCGCACCGGAATCTACGAAATGATGCGGATCTCGCCGCCGCTGCGTGCCCTGATCCAGCCAAACATGGATCTGGCCAAGGTGGGCGAGGTGGCCTTGTCCGAAGGCATGCAACCCTTGCGCGTATCCGCCGCCGCCCATGTGGCCAGCGGAATCACCACGCTCAAGGAAGTGATGCAGGTGCTGCCGCCGGTCGAGACTGCTGACTAGTCAGTGGCCAAGGCGTCGCCTGCCGTGCGAATGCGCAACGGCCAAGAATTGAAATCATACAGTGGATGCGCGCATCAAACTGCGGGTTGAAGCTGCGGACCAGTTCATGCGATCGAACTGGTCCGCCGTGCGCAAGCCTTACTTGCGACCGCGAAGACCGCGACGAATGGCCTGCAGTGGATCACCCAGCTTGACGGTCGACAGATAGCTGTTGATCGCTTCGTTGGTTACATCGTAAAGCGGACGTCCCATGACGGCTGCGGTTGCCTTGAGGCTGTCGCGCATGCGCTTGGATACACGCAGGCTTGCGTCGCGGGTGTCGTCATCAATTGCTTCTTTTTTCTTGGTTGCCATGTTCCCCCCGATGGGATGGTGATTAAGAAGGTTGCGCGGCGAAATCCAGTTTCCCCGCGTTGCCAGTATAACGGCAAATGCTGGCGGAAAAAATGTTCACACGTGAAGTGCTGTAAGAATTTGTGAAGAAATGGCTGGCGGGGAGCCGTCAAGCCGTCGCGGGCCTTCGCGGCCGGAGCAATGTCCGATGCATTTTGGCGGCATTCGAGGCTGACGAATCAACTGCTTGACATGTGCGCAGAATCAGGATTATGGCGTACGACCAGGCGAGCGGCGAGGATTCCAAGCTCGTAAAGCAGGCACATTGGCACCGCCAGCAGGAATTGGGAAATCACGTCCGGAGGGGTAAGGACGGCGGCAATCACGAAAGCGCCGACAATCGTGTAGGGCCTGCTTTTCACCAATTGGTCGGGAGTCACCATGCCGATTGCCACCAGGATGACCAGGGCGACGGGAACCTCGAAGCACAGGCCAAAGGCAAGAAACAGGACCAGCGCAAAGTCGAGAAAACGACTGATGTCGGGCATGACCGCGACGCCCGCCGGAGCCACGCTGGTCATGAAACTGAAGATCGCCGGCAAGACCAGGAAATAGGCAAACGCGCAGCCGATGTAGAACAGGGTTACCGAGGATGCCAGCAGGGGAATGGCCAATCGGCGTTCATGCCGGTAAAGGCCTGGCGATACAAACGACCAGAGCTGGAACAGTATGAAAGGCATGGCCAGGAAGACGGCGACGAAGAACGCCAGCTTGAGCGGGGCGAAGAACGGCGATGCCACATCGGTGGCGATCATCGCGCCACCCGTGGGCAGGTGCTCCAGCAATGGCTTGGCCAGCCAGGCATAGAGCTGGTTGGCCATTGGCAGCAATGCAATCAGGATGACCAATACGGCGGCAACGGACTTGAGCAGCCGCGAGCGCAGCTCGAGCAGATGCGAAAGAAACGATTGTTCGGTGTCGCCGGCGCGCTCAGGATTGCTCATTGGACGGCGGCTTTCCGGTTTCGCCATTCACGGCATTCTTGAACTGCTCGGCTGCGGAACGGATGTCTTCGCCGAGGTCGACACTGCGCGAGGAATTGCGGATTTCACGCTTGAGATCTTCGGCGGCCAGTTCGCGCTCGATCTCGCTGCGTACGCCCTGCCAGCCATTGCGCAGCTTGCGCAACATCGCCCCCACCGTGCGTGCTGCCGTGGGCAGGCGTTCGGGGCCAAGGACCAGCAGGGCCACCACCGCGATGATGGCCAATTCGCCGAAGCTCAGGTCAAACATCGGCGCGCCTAACCCTCGGCACGATCCTTGGCATTCGTGCTTGCCTGGGCGCTGGCGGAGGGTGGGTCAGCCTTCAGCTCCGCCGGCTTGGAAGCCTCTTCGCCTTCCTGCATGCCCTTGCGGAAACCCTTGATTGCCGAACCCATGTCTTCACCGATATTGCGCAATTTTTTGGTGCCGAACACCAGGGCGACGATTACCAGGACGATGAGCCAATGCCAAATGCTGAAGCCACCCATTGCGAATACTCCGTAGATTCTGTTGCCGGCGATCCGGAATCCGTCATGGTCGAACGTGGCCCAGACGAAATCCAGCGGCGAAAGTCATGCACGCGCCTGTCGGAGCCACGCAACGCGGCATCCGGTCATTGCGCAGTGTACTCCTCCAGGCGGTCGCGGAAATCGACGATCTGGGCGGGAACGTTGCTGATTCCGCCTTCGAAAATGCGCCGCGGGGTCACGCCTTCCCCAAAGATCAACTGGTTGCTGTCGTTGCCGATGGACAGCACGGTTCCATCCAGGGCCACGCCCGCAAACAATCCGCGAGCCCGCGAATAGGAAAATATCTCGGCTTTCAATTGTGCGTCGGTCGCTGCCTGCGCGGTGCGGCCCACCGGCCCTGCTGCCACCGATGCGTCGGCGCCAAGCGTGAACTTGCCATGCACGATCGAGTCAACACCGCGCTGGGTGCGGAAAACGAGAATGACGTCGGTGGAGGACACCCCGGCCTGGAAGCCCACACTGCCGCCGGTGAGATTCACGAAGCTCGGGTTTGACCAGGTTCCGTCGCGTGACTTGACCGCCATCAAGCCTTCGCCACGCCGCCCGCCGATGACGAATCCAACCTTGAGCACATCCGGTACCACCGCTATGGCGTGGGCGTCGCGCAGCAGATCCCTGGGGATGGCCTTGTCGGGTGCCTGCATCACTTCATTGAGTACGCGCACTGCATTTTCCGCGCGCACGAGTTCAGGGTCGGCAGCAAATCCGGCAAGAGGAACCACGGCAAGCAGGCACGACAGGACTCGAATGGCAAAGGACATGAAAGACTCCGCAGTGGAAACTCCACCCAAGCTAGCAGGTCAAGCTGAGTGTGCGATGAAGCGAAGTGTTGCCGCGATGCGCGCTGGTGAATCAGGTGCGGCGTTTGCGCAATTGCACGGCGCTGCCGACGAGGATGAACAGGCCGAGCAGAAGCATGGCCCAGGAAGAATTGGCGGGCAGTTGCGCGGGCTCCGGCGTGCCGCCGGGGCCTTCGGGTACGCAGGAAGTCGGTGCCACCGCCAGCCCTTTCATGCTGAAGTAGCGAAGGCCATCCGGTCCGGTGATCGGGCCGAGATTGGTCATAGCGCCGCTTGCCATATCAAACCGGGCCAGATCGCTCCATTCGCGATTGAATGGCGGGTTGTAGCTCAGTGTCGCCCAGAGTGTGCCGTCAGAGCCGAAGCTCGGGCCGATCCACGGAATCGCGCCATTGAAGGTGCCAATCAGGGTGGCAGTGCCATCTATTGTGCTGATCCGGTACAGGCCTTGATCCGAGTTGATCCCGGTGCCGTAGAGCACACCTCCGCGCATGGCCAAGCCAGTGATCTGGCGACCGGTGGAGCCTACGCGGGTGATGATCGCGGTTTGCGCATTGACGCGCCACAAATCGTGGGTCAGCGCCGAGGTCATCCAGAAGGAGCCGTCGCAACCGTAGGTCATGGACAGGTCGAGGGCATCGAACTGGCCTTGTCCCTGGCCGGCAAGTCCGAAGTTGCCGACGAACGTGGCAGAACCATTCATGGCATTGATGCGCACCAATGCCTTCTGCGTTCCGGCAATTGCATACAGCTCACTGCCTGGGCCGTAGCTCAGCCCGGTCAGGGCAGCCAGAGGCAATCCGGCGTAGTCGCCAGCACGGCCCACGTAGGTGGCCTGGCGGGTTGCCAGATCAACACGATAGAGATCGTCATACGCCACGCCATAGGCAAGCGGCTCCGCCACGGCTGCCGAAAAGGGAGCAATGGAGAGCACAGCTGCGATGAGGCAGGCACGCATGCGCATGGAAGGTTTTCTTTGTTATGTTATTGATAATCGTCACCCCGACGAATCCGCCGGGGTACATCGAGTCTAGCATTTTTCGTTGTGCAGACAAGGCATTGAGCCATCCTGCCGACTCTCTGCATACCCACTGGGACAGGACCGGGCATGTCGCGTTACCTTGCTTTTCCTGCCCCGGCGAATGGCCCCAGCCTGGCAGTCCTGCTGGTCAACCTGGGCACGCCTGATGCTCCCGATGCGGCTTCTGTCCGACGCTATCTATCTGATTTTCTTTCCGATCCGCGCGTAGTCGAACAGCCTCGCTGGCTCTGGTGGCCGATCCTGCACGGGTTTGTGCTGCGCGTACGGCCAGCGCGATCGGCGCAGGCCTACAAGAGTATCTGGACCGCGGATGGTTCCCCCCTGCAGGTCGGAACACGCCAACTCGCGACCCGGCTTGACGCGCGGTTCCAGGAGCTCGCGCCGGGTCGGGTGAAGGTGGTCCACGCCATGCGCTATGGCGCTCCCTCGCTTGCCGATACCCTGGCCGAGCTGGCCCGGGAAGGCATGCAACGTCTCCTGGTAGTGCCGCTGTTCCCACAGTTCTCGGCGACGACCACGGCCTCCGTAATGGACGATCTCGGCAGGGTGCTGGCGCGTTGGCGCAAGCCCCCCGAGCTGCGATTCGTCAGTGACTACCATGCTGACGAGTTGCACATCGACGCGCTGGCACAATCGGTTCGGGCGCACTGGCAATCGCATGGTCGAGGCGAGCGCTTGCTGCTTTCATTTCATGGCATTCCACAACGCTACGTTGAAAGTGGAGATCCGTACCTTGATCAGTGCCGGGCAACGGCGGCCGCCTTGCAAGCCAGGCTGGGAATCGAGGGCAGGCAGATCATCGCGTGCTTCCAGTCGCGCGTCGGGCGCGAGCCGTGGTTGCAGCCCTATTTCGACGAAACCCTGAATGCACTTGCTGGCCAGGGCGTACGCAGCGTGGATGTCCTGAGCCCTGGATTTGCCGTGGACTGCCTGGAGACGCTGGAGGAAATCGCGATGCAAGGCCGCGACAGTTTTCTCAAGGCCGGTGGCGAGAAGTTTCACTTCATCGCCTGCCTCAACGACAGTGATGACCAGGTGCTGGCACTGGAAAGCCTGATCCGGCGCCACTGCGCGGGCTGGCCCGAACTTTCCCAACGCCTCGCTGATCCGGCATGAGCATGAGCGTGCCGATGTGCACCGAACTGGACATTCCGCTGGCACATATCCGGCTTGCCGCGAAGACATGGGGGAAGCCGGGAGATCCACCGCTGCTGGCCCTGCACGGCTGGCTGGACAACGCGGGTTCGTTCGACGCGCTCGCACCCTTGCTCGAAGGACGCCATGTGGTGGCGCTCGATCTTGCCGGACATGGGCGTTCGGCACATCGGGATGCCGCCAGTTGGTATGCCTACGTCGATTATCTCGACGAGATTGTCGGCGCCCTGGATTTGCTCGGCTGGGATGCGCCTGACCTGCTCGGGCATTCTCTGGGTGCAACTCTGGTCAGCGTTTTTGCTGCTGCGTTTCCGCGGCGGGTGAATCGACTGGTTCTGATTGAAGGCTTGGGTCCGCTGTCGCTGCCTGAGGATGGCACGCTGGAGCAATTGCAACGCGCGTTGGCGGCGCGTGCCGACTATCGCGGCGGCAAGCTGCGCGTGTTTCCCGACGTGGAAGCCGCCATTGCGGCGCGGCGGCAGCACAGTCAACTCACGCATGCGGCGGCGCGCAGTATCGTGATTCGAGGCACGAAGTCGGCAGCGGATCCACAAGCACCTGAAGCCTGTGTGTGGTCCAGTGATCCGCGCCTGATGCTGCCTTCGCCCATTCGGCTTGGCGAGGCGCAGGTGCTATCGATCCTGGCCGGAATCACTGCCCCGACGCTGCTGGTTCTGGCACAACCCGAACAAACCTACCTGCCGCGCGCGAAAATGGATGCGCGCATTGCAACGGTGGCTGATATCCGCGTGGTTCGCATGAGCGGAAGCCATCACTTGCATCTGGAAAGGGCCGGTGAAGTGGCGGCGGAGATTCGCCATTTCCTGGATTTGCGCGCGGGCGCCGACGTCAGTCCAGCGAGCCCTGAACCAGGCGTGCCAACTCGGCCTTGAGGGCTTGGCCGTTGCCGCGCAGCCAGTCGCGTTGATCTTCCCAATCGGGAATCTGCGATGACACCAGGGCCCAGAAACGGGGCGAATGGTTGCGGATTTTCAGGTGACACAGCTCGTGAACCAGCACGTACTTGAGCGCCGCTGGTGGGGCGAGCGCCAATGCCAGGTCAAGCGTCACCCTGTCGCGTGAATCCAGGCTGCCCCAGAGACTCTTCAAACTGCGAACGCGCAGCGCGGTGGGGGCTGCGCCAAGGGCAGGGCAATAGCGCGCCAGCCAACGCGAAACATCCTTGCGCAACTGGGCTTCGAGGAACGTGTGCAAAAGGCTGCGTGCGGCCGACAAGGTGCGACGATGCGGCTGCGGCAGGGTGAGGATGAGTCGATCGTCTTCCAGTTCGATACGCGGATACGATCCGCTGCGCCACAGCAGGCGAACCGTCTCGCCGCGCAGCGGAATCACCGTCGGTGCGCCAGGTTCCAGCGGCGGCGGTTGCGCACCCAGGTTGAGTTCGTCGAGTTTGCGCTCCAGCCATTCGCCGTGCTTGCGCAGGAAGGCGAATACCTGGGCCGGATGCGTGCCCTCCGGATAGGTCACGCGCGCTCCGCCGGAGGTTACCGTCAGGCGCAATCGACGCGCGCGCGGATGACTCTTGCGCAGCACCTTGATGGTGTCGCCGGTGGGCGTAGGCAATTCCAGGTAGCGATTTTCAGAGTCGAGATTCATGGTCTACAGGTTCCAGGCTTCTCATCCTGAATTGCGTTCGTCTGGTCGCGGCAGACCGAACCACTCGTCAAGTTTTTCCAGCAGGCGTTTCGTTTCCAGACTCATCAGTGCGAATCGCGCATCCAGTTCCTGTTGCGCAGATTCGGAAGATTCCTCGCCGATTTCATCCAGCACCACGTCGAGAAAGCGGAATTTGCGGATGGTGAGATCTTCGCCGAGCACGAAGGCCATGCGTTGATCCAGCTCCAACCCGAGTTGAAACACCTGCTTTCCAGATTTGAGATGCTCTCGCACCTCGTCGGATTCAAGGTCCTGGCGGCGACATTTGACGATTGCGCCCGCTTCCGCGGGATCGCGCAATTCGCACTCGTCGCCCCAACTGAGTCCCGAGGGCAGCTTGCCACCAACGAGCCAATCCGTCATCAGGGATCGTGGCGAATCCGAGGGCGCCATCGGAGTGGCCGGGAAACGGCCCAGCGCCTCGCGCAACTGGCTGACTACCGCCTCCGCAAGCTTGCGGCTGGCGGTATCGATCACCAGCCAGCCGGTGTCTTCGGTAAGCCAGGCAAAGGTTCGCGAGGGTTTCACGAAGGCGCGGGGGAGCAGGTCGGTCAGAACTTCCTCCTTGAGCCGCTTGCGCTCACGGGCGCTGACCCGGCGTGCTTCTTTGTCGGTAATTTCACCGATTTTGACGGCCAAAGCTTCGGAGATGACCGAAGATGGCAGCAATTTGTCCTCGCCACCCAGACAAAACAGGGTATTTTTGCCAACCCGATGGGTCAACTCCTCGGAATCACGGCCAAAGGGCGAAACAAAGCCCCGGGTAGCCAGTTCGATGGGTCCGCAGGGGCGCAGGCGATGATCGGCAAGGTGCTTGTCAAAAGCGGAAAAGGCCCGCCGCGGAAGTTCAGGGAAGCGGAACAGGGTCAGATTGCGAAAGAACATGAAAATCGAGTTCTCCGTGTGGAGTTGAAATGGGGTGGCGAGAATCGCCGTTGTCAGGGTTCGGGCCCGTTGCGCACGAGTCCGACAAAATCAAACAGTGCGGGATCGGCCAGTTGTGAAGGCTCCACGCGGGTGATTGCGCGGAAGATGCTCTCGATCCGGCCTGGACATCGTTGTTCCCATTCCGCCAGCATCGCCTTGACCTGGCTGCGTTGCAGGTTGGGCTGCGAGCCGCACAGGTTGCAGGGCAGGATCGGAAACCCGCGAAGGCCGGCATACTCGGCAATATCGGCTTCGCTGCAATAGGCCAGCGGCCGGATCACCACATTGCGGCCATCGTCCGAACGCAGTTTCGGCGGCATTGCCTTCAGGCGCCCCTGATGGAACAGGTTGAGGAAAAGCGTCTCGACAATGTCGTCGCGATGGTGGCCAAGGGCAATGCGCGAGCAATTGTTGGTGGCAGCGAATTCATACAATGCACCGCGCCTGAGCCGCGAACACAAGGAGCAGGTCGTGCGTCCCTCGGGAACCAGTCGCTGCACCACGCTGTAAGTATCCTGCTCGATGATGTGGAACGGGATGGCGTGGCGTTCGAGATAGCCCGGCAGAATCCGGGGATCGTAGCCGGGTTGCTTCTGGTCGAGGTGCACGGCAATCAACTCGAAACGAACCGGTGCGCTGGCCTGCAATCCGCGCAGCAGGTCAAGCAATGTCCAGGAATCCTTGCCGCCGGACAGGCAAACCATGATGCGATCACCATCCCCGATCATGGCGTAGTCGGAAATTGCCTGGCCCACCAGATGGCGCAGACGACGCTCAAGGCGTGAGAAACCGGCACGGCTGTCGGAAGATTCGGCAATCATGGGCGGATGCATTTGTGCCACTGGATCAGCATTGTCCTAAACTGTGCGTCGAGCCCGGGAGTCGCATGAGCGCCGAAGATACCGCCATCACTGTTCGCCGACTGGCCGCGCTCAAGTGCGAGCATCGCGATCTCGACGCGATGATTGCGCAGTTGGCGCTGCAGCCCAGCCTCGATGAGCTGGAGTTGAAGCGCTTGAAGAAGCGCAAACTGCAATTGAAGGATGCCATCGCACTGCTGGAAAGCCGCCTCATTCCCGACCTGGACGCATGAGTCCCCGCTTTGGCCGGGGCGGACACGAGCTCAATCACCGTCCTGTTCGCCGCTGGTCGAATCAGGTTCGGTAATTTCCGTGGGCTTGGATGTCAGCTTGAGGATGCCGTGACGAATATCGCGGCTGAGGATCACTTTGGATTCGGTAACCAGGGTCTCAAGCGCGACGTCGAAATCGAGCTTGTTGTTTTCATCCGCCCGGATCACGCGGCGTTCGCGCAGTTTCTGGATGAAGCCGCGGAACAGGGAACGATCGAAGAACTCCGGTGCGTTGAGCTCATGCAACAGCGACAGACGCTGTGCGGTGAGGAAACACAGGTTCTCCAGTTCCGCGGCCGACAGCGCGTGGCGACCGTTGCTGACCAGCAAGGCGATGGTGATGTAGTAGCGTTCGACGGCTTGCAGGAGGCTGTGGGAAAGTGTTCGCAGGCGGAATGCGGTATCGCTTTGTCCCGGTGCGCGCTCAAGCACGCGGCCATCCGCATCGGTGGTGAGCAGGCCGCGCTTGACGAAAAAGTCGAGCGTGCTGCGCAGGTGGCTGGTGAATTCCTCGGGGCTCCAGTGCAGGAACAATTCGGCCTGAATGAACGGATAGATCAGGCGGCCGATGCGCAGGATGGTGGAGCGGCTCATGCGCCGGTTGTTGAGGAAGCAGCAGGCGATCCAGGCCGCTGCCACGAAAACGTGCTGGACATTGTTGCGGAAATAGGAAAGCAGCACGGCGTTGTCGCCTTCCGCCATCAGCACGTCGCCAAGCGGATGCTGCACACGGCGGATCCACTGCATGGATTCCCCGTAGGCGATGATCTCGGCCGGCGACAGCGGCGTGATGGTGAGTCGCTCGCTGAAGGGCAGTGCCGCCAGCAGATCCTTCAGCAACTCCAGCTGCGCCAGCAGATCGATTTCCGACATGGCGTGCTTGGGCATGGCCAGCAGGGACAAGGCCAGCAGGTTGATCGGGTTGATGTCGGCAGCGCGATTGACGCTCACCTGGATCTGCTGGGCCAATTCGTCGATGGTGTCGGAGAGCCACGCGGGTTTCTCGTCCTCCGCCACCGGGGCGCCGTCCCAGCCCGCGTGTGCGGCGAGCACGTCGTTGAGTTTGATCGGCTCGCCGAAATTCACCGCCACCTGGCCATAGTTGCTGCGCAGCACCTTGGGGATGCCCATCAGCAAATGCCAGATCGATTCCTTGGCCTTGGGCTTGCCGGAAAGCTCGTCCAGGTAGCTGCGCCCTTCCATCAGTTTTTCGTAGCCGATGTAGACCGGCTGGAACAGCACCGGGCGACTGGGTTGGCGCAGGTAGGC
Source organism: Gammaproteobacteria bacterium (assembly GCA_004295005.1). Classification (GTDB taxonomy): domain Bacteria; phylum Pseudomonadota; class Gammaproteobacteria; order Xanthomonadales; family Rhodanobacteraceae; genus Dokdonella. Next base: position 16,780 of record SHNG01000155.1, on the reverse strand, counting down.
GCGCACGGTCATCGCCAGCGAACCCGCCTTGGGTTGCAGCAGGCGACCGGTACGCGAGCGACCGCCTTCGATGAAGTATTCGATTGAATAGCCGCCGGCGATCAGTTGCGCCATGTATTCGCGGAACACCGCCGAATACAGCGCATTGCCCTTGAAGCTGCGGCGGGCAAAAAACGCGCCGCCCTTGCGCAGGATGGAACCAACCACTGGCAGGTTGAGATTTATGCCGGCAAAGATGTGAGGTGGCACCACGCCATGCGTGTAAAGCAGGTAGCTCAAGAGCAGGTAGTCCATGTGGCTGCGATGCGTCGGTACATAGACAACCTCGAAGCCGGGCGCGGCTTGCTTGAACTTCTCCAGGTGATGCACGAGCACGCCGCGATAGATGCGGTTCCATACCGGGGTGAGCATGAAGCTGAGCGAGCGCACCATCGGGTGCGAATAGTCGGCGGCGATTTCATAGGCGATCGCGTGCGCTTTCTTCTGGGCGGCTTGCAGCTTGCTCTTGTCGCGCCTGGCCTGGTCTGCGATCGCTTCGCGCACCGAATCCGCGGCCAACACCGAATCCACCAGCATGCGGCGTGTCGACAGGTCCGGTCCAACCACCACTTCGCGCACCCGGCGAAAGTGGGTGCGCAGCACCCGCGATACCTTGCGCACGGTGCGTTCGGGCGAGAGGTCTTCGTCGACAATCTCGCGCAAGCTGATCGGTGGAGCGAATTGCACGAGGGTGTCGCGACCATTGAGCAGGATGGCCAGCAAGCGCCGGAAGCGGCCCACCACGACCCAGTTTTCCGCAAACAGCACGCGGAACCATCCGGTCTGCCGATCCGGTGCCCGACCGACAAAGATCGAAACCGGTACCAGGCGAATGTCCTGCTGCTCGCCAGCCGCGACCATCGCGGCAAGACGCGTCAAGGTTTCGGATCTGGACGAGTGCGGACGCGAACGAAACAGGCCCGGTCGGGGCGTGAGTGCAATGCTGGCGCGGGTTCGCTTCATCGGAAGCCGGCTGGCCGCTTCGTAGGGCGAGGGCAGCCCTGCCTCGTGACAGGCCTGGTCGAGTATCAGGGTGTCGGATAGGCCGTGGCGTTCGACCACGTAAACCGTCGGGATCTCATCGCTGCCAAGCAGCTCAAGCGGATCATTGGGTTCGCGGCGGATACGGATCCAGGGTCTGTTCACCGCACCGAACAACTTCAGCCAGAACGGCACCGCTGCCGATGCATCCGGGGCGCGATGCAGCGGCAGGCTTTGCTGGCGGGAATCGGACCCATGTTCCGCATTTCGCGGCGCGGGCATTGCGCTCACTCTCCGGCGGGAACCGCCGGTGCGATCTGCGCGGAACCGGTGCGTCTGGCCAGCTTGTCGATGGTGTCGCGGTCATACCAGCGGCCTTCAACCCGAATCATGTCGGATTCGGTCTGAACCGGCGTGCCGGCCAGGTCATAGCTGATCTGCAGCTTGACCAGGTTGGGGTCATTGGTGGTTGTTTCCGTCACCTTGACCGAATCCAGCGCGGCGTCGACCGAGAATCCGTAGATTTCCAGGATGCGCTTGAGGCCGAGGGCCAGCGATTTCATCTTCGGCGCCGCCTGATCGAAGGTCAGGGAGCGGGCTTGGTCGAGTGTCTTCAGATCAAGCTCACGGGCAATTTCAATCGCAACAAGCAGCGCCTTGCGCGCTTTTTCCGGATCCGTCGGGTGACTGGTCTGCAGGCCGCTTACCACCGCATCCAGCAGAAGGTTGGCCCGCTGCTTCTCCGCCGTGGTCAGGTTCTGGCTCTGGTTGATCAATCCCGTCACGTAACCGCTGCCCATGGCAAGGATGGCCGGCAACTGGTTCTTGTATTGCGCATCAAACTGTCGGATGTCGGGCTCATACTGTTTGAACAGCTCGCTTTCCGCATCCTTTGCCGTAAGCCGCGCCATGGCATCGGCGAAACGTTTGCGGGCATCGTCAGTGACCGGGCTATCCGAGGCTTGGTTGTCCCATTTCGTCTTCAGGCGGGCGAATTCAGCGGGCGGCAGCGAAAGCTCGAGCAGACCTGCAATGTCCCCCTCGCGCGCGAGGGCGATGGAAGTCTGCACCGTCTGCACGGCATCCGAATTCGCAGGCGGGATGGGCCCCGAATTGCGGTTGCAGGCGGTGACCCCGGCAATCAAGGCGATTGCGAGGAGTCGGGCGGCAATTTTCAACATGAAGCGATCCGACTGAGACATTTGGGGAGGCGCGCACTCTAGCAGTCCGGTCCATTCCGGTCAGCCGCAGGCTCAGCCGATGCCCGGTTCAGCCAAAAGAAAACCCGGAGAGCCAAGGCTTTCCGGGTTCAATCCGGCAATGCCGGAGGGGGAAATCAGTCGTCGTTGTCTGCGGTGTGGATCCGACCCGGTTCAGGGAGGTCACCAGCTCCCTGAAACCGTGATGCGCATGTTACTTAGGTGTTATTCCTAATGCAACACCTTAAGTATTATTGGCTAATTTATTGATATTAAAGAGCAAACCATTGCAAAGTCGCGAGTTGACGTCCATCAGGCCGATCATGCAGGTGCAATACCTGTCTCCGCCATTGGTTGCAAAGCCGCGCTTCAGCCGCCCACCAGAGCGGCACGGAGCTCATGCTTGTTCAGTTCAAGCGCAAGGCCGCCTGTTTGGCCCGGCGCCTGTCTTGCACGGGCTGACGCCAGTCGTTGTTGAACAAGGCGGGTTCCCAGGAGCCGTAGGTCGGATTGGGCAGCACAAACCAGCGTTCGCCGATCCAGTCCAGATACGGTTCAACCGCGTCGCGCCGACCTTGCGGGGTATTCGCCGTCACGTTGACGAAATCGCCCAGTTGGTCACCGACCTGGACCAATACTCGGTACTTCCGGGCAATCAATTGGCGTCGGCATCCCTTCTCGCTGCCATGCTGCTCACAGCCGGGCACCACGGTGCCCAGGCCCAGGAACACCTGCTCGTCGCTGGCGATCGGCAGGGCCAGTTTGCGCAAGTTGGCCAGGGTGGCCTGCTCAAGGTCACTGGCTCGGTTGGACAGGTAAAACACGGTAATGCCACGATTGGTGGCTTCCTTGAGGAAATCCACTACGCCCGGTACTGCCGCGGCGCGTTCTTCGCGGCACCACTGGGCCCAAGTGGACTCGTTGTAGTTGGCGTTGTTCACCACCAATCTTGCCTGGTAGGGCGAGTTGTCCAGCACGGTTTCGTCGATATCGACGATCACCGCCGGCTTGAGGCCGGCATCCAATGGCGTCTTGCGGTCCTCTGCGGGCAGCGCATCCCAAGCCGGATCCGCCAACGCGCGCGCCAATTGCTGACCGGCATCACGATAGGTCTGGCGATAGATCAAGTCGCGCTCTATTGCTGCCTGCGTCCAGGCTACGGCATTGAGGTTGTCGTTGGGTGCGGGCGATTCAGCGGTCGCCGGAGACGATGCCGAAGGGGATGCATCTGCGGCAGGGGCCGTTCGCTGGGGCAGGTGGCTGCACGCGCCAAGCAGCAGCGAGGCAGCCAACATCGGGACAATCAGCTTGTTCACGCAGGATCTCCACGGGACAGAAATGAAAACGGATTGCAGTTTGTGTCGAGTCTACGACAAGGGCATGACGGACCGGACTGGCAAAGCTCGGCAGTGGCTGACAGACTGCGCGCCGCCCTTGCCAGTCCGCTGGCCAAATGTCCCACGCACCCGACATTTCTCCATCACGATTGAGCGGCATCAGTTATGCATTGGTGGCGGCCGCGCTGTGGCTCGTCCTGCACCTGCACCTGCTGCCGGTACTGCTGTCCGGCTTGCTGGTCTACACCTTGATCAACGCCCTTGCCCCGTGGTTGCAGCGCCTGTTGCCGGGTACCCAGGCTCATTGGGTGCTGGTTGCCTTGTTGTCTGCGGCCGTGGTTGGCCTGCTCAGCTTCGCGATTGCCGGCGGTATCGCCTACCTTGGGTCCGAGAGCGGCAACCCGACCATCCTGTTCGAGCGCATGGGGCCGGTCATTGAACGTGCGCGCGCACAGTTGCCGGCCTTCGTCATCGATCACCTGCCGAGCAATGCCGAGCAGATCCGTGACGCCATCATGGCTTGGCTCAGCGAGCATGCCGGCCAGTTGCAGTTGGCCGGCGCAAACGCGGCCAGAGTCATTGTGCATCTGCTCATCGGCTTGATCCTGGGCGCCATGCTGGCCTTGCAGATGGCGCTCGCGCAGTCACCGGGTGGTCCGCTGACCGTGGTCCTCAAGAAGCGCTGCGAGAACCTGGTGATTGCGTTCCACGACATCGTGTTTGCCCAGGTCAAGATCTCCGCATTGAACACCCTGTTCACCGGAATCTTCCTGCTGGTCGTGCTGCCGCTGTTCGGAGTGAACCTGCCGCTGGCCAAAACGCTGGTGTTGGTCACCTTCATTTGCGGCCTGTTGCCGGTGCTTGGCAACCTGATCTCCAACACCATCATCTTCGTCATCGGCCTGTCGGTCTCGCTGTGGGTAGCGGTGGCCGCGCTGACCTTCCTGATCCTGATCCACAAGCTCGAATACTTCCTCAATGCCCGCATCATCGGCACCCAGATCCGCTCACGCGCCTGGGAACTCCTGATCGCCATGCTGCTGATGGAAGCCGCCTTCGGCATCGGCGGCCTGATCGCCGCACCGATCTACTACGCTTATCTCAAACGCGAGCTGGAAGCGAAAGCCTTGATCTGAGCAAGTTTTCTACCGATTGGTCCTTCCCTTGCGCAGCGAGGGGGAAGGTGTCGACAGCGACGGAAGGGGGCGCATTCCACCGATGATCACTTGGCCCGTTGATTCCAGGTAGATTCGACTGGGTCGGTCAAATCCCACATTCGACCATGAGTGCCGCATGATCCGTCATCTTCGCCAAGCGTGGAGTCTGGTCGTAGCAGATTCTGGTGATTTGCTCGTCGACCTTCGGTGTCGTAAACATGTGGTCTATTCGGAAGCCGTTTCCTTTGGGGCTGTACCAGCTGAACTCCTTGGAATTTGTGTTTCTAGACCGCCATGAGTCCACATAATGCGTTCGTGAAAGTGTCTCGAACTGCCGTGTGCAGTGGAAGGTGGTTCCTTCTTCATCTATACGATGCAAGCCGGTATTGAAGTCTCCGACTAACAGCACTGCCGGATCCTTGCTTGGCGGTCCATGTAGCAGAAAATCGAACAACACCGATTTCGCCAGTTTCTGCGGGAAGTACAGGCCGTACACTGAAACGTCGGGGAAGTGTGCGGAAATGACGCGGTGACCATTCGTTGAGTCCAATTCGGGATACGTGCGTGCATTGAACTCAGTCCTTGAAGCGATGCACACTCCGTTCTGCTTGGGCGCAAGGGACGTCGCTGCGAACCAAGTCATGCCATCCCGACGAAGTTGCCCGCGCAGCAATTCTGCGTTCTTGTTGTCCCGGAACTCTGTAAGAACGACAACATCGGCGTGCTGGTTGGAGATGTATCTCGTGATCTCCGAGGTACGTTTGCCACCGCCATGCAAGATGTTCAGTGTAAGAATCTTCAATTTCTTTGGCGCCTCGTTTGGGCAGATCGCCTTCGTCAACCACGCCATTCTGAGAGGTCGATTCCTGTGGGATAAGATCGCTTGCCGGGTCTGGTTCAGAGCATGATTCAGTCCTCAAACAACGCCGCGAGCTTGGCCAAGCTGGAGCTGGCAACTTCCTTGCGTTGCGCTTCGTCCTGTTCGACATCGCGGCCCGACCAGTGCAGATCGGATTCGGGGAGTTCGGCGAGGAAGCGGCTGGGGTCGTTGGCGATGATCTCGCCGAAGCGGCGCTTGCGTCTGGCATAGCTCAAGGCAAGCTGTTCCTTGGCGCGGGTGATGCCGACGTACATCAGGCGGCGTTCCTCATCGAGGCGGTCTTCCTCGATGCTGGCCTCGTGCGGAAACGTGCCTTCCTCGACGCCGATGATGAACACGAAGCGGAACTCAAGGCCCTTGGCAGAATGCAAGGTCATCAGGCGCACCGCATTGCCTGGATCGTCGCGATCGTTGTGCGCGAGCAGGGCCAGTTGCGCGGCGAGATCACCCGCAGCGCCTTCCTTTTGCATGGCGCGGAACCAGTCAGCGAGTTCCTTGAGGTTCTCCATGCGTCGCGCACGCGCGCCCGGTTCGCTGACTTGTGCGGCAATGTGCTCGGCGTAGCCGATGCGCGTGATCAGGGTATCCACCAATTCGGCGGCAGGCAGGTGCTGGGCGCGTTGTCCCAGTTCGCCGATCAGTTGGACAAAGCCGGCCAGCGCACTCGCAGGTCGTGGCGACAGGCTGGCAAGCACGTTGTCGTGCTGGGCTGCCCGCAGCATCGACTGATGGCGCGCACCGGCTGCCTGGCCCAGTTTCTCCAGTGAGGTTGCGCCAATTTCGCGACGCGGCACGTTGACGATGCGCAGGAAGGCGGCGTCATCATCCGGATTGTTGATCAGGCGCAGGTAGGCGAGCAGGTCCTTGACCTCGGCGCGTTCAAGAAACGCGGTGCCGCCGGTCAGGTGATAGGGAACCCGGGCAATGCGCAGCGCCTTTTCCAGCGGCCGCGATTGATGGTTGCCGCGAAACAGAATGGCGAACTCGTGCCAGCGCGCCTTGTTCTTCTCCGCCAGATGCAGAATCTCGGCGGCAATGCGTTCGCTTTCGTGCTCGTCGTCGCGGCATTCAAGGATGCGGATCGGCGGCCCTTCGCTGGCTTCGCTCCACAGCTTCTTTTCAAACAAGTGGCTGTTGTTGGCAATCAATGCATTGGCCACGCGCAGGATGCGCCGGCCGCAACGGTAGTTCTGTTCCAGCTTGATGACTTTGAGCTTCGGGTAGTCGCGCGAAAGTTCGGCCAGGTTCTCCGGATTGGCACCACGCCAGGCATAGATGCTCTGGTCGTCATCACCCACCGCCGTGAACATGCCGCGCTCTCCTGCCAGCGCGCGCACCAGTCGGTATTGCGCGGAATTGGTGTCCTGGTACTCGTCCAGCAGCAGATAGCGGATGCGTTCCTGCCAGTTGGCGCGCAGTTCGGCATCGGTTTCCAACAATTGCAAAGGCAGGCGGATGAGATCATCGAAATCCACGGCGTTGAAGGCCGCCAGACGCTTCTGATAGTCGGCATAGATCTCCGCAACCTCTGCTTCGCGCGCGCCCTGGCTGCGCTCGGTTGCCTGATCCGGAGTGAGCCCCTCGTTCTTGGCCCGGGATATCAGATTCTGCAATGCCCACAGCGCATCGTTCTTGATGCCCTTGGGTGCGAGATCCTTGATCAGACCCTGGCTGTCATCGGCATCCAGCACGGAAAACCCACGGCGCAAGCCAGCACGCGCATGCTCGGTCTGCAGAAAACGCAGACCCAGCGCGTGGAACGTGCACACCGTCAATCCTTCCGCATCCGGCCCTTTCAGCAATTTGCCCACACGCTCGCGCATCTCGCGCGCCGCCTTGTTGGTGAAGGTGATCGCGGCAATTTTCGAAGCCGACAGGTGCTTGCGCTTGACCAGGTGGGCAATTTTTTCTGTGATGACGCGGGTCTTGCCGGAACCGGCACCGGCCAGCACGAGCAGCGGGCCGTCACAGTACTCGATGGCTGCGCGTTGTTGGGGGTTGAGCATTGGAAAGCCGGGATTTTGGATGTGGGATTGGGGATTGGGTTGAAGCAGGGATTGGAGATTCGGGATTCGGAACCGCACATTTTGGCATAGCTGCACAGCTCGGCCCCGATCAACATGACGGGAAACCCGACGCAAGGCACAATGCACCGTTCCGATGCCCGCAGGTTGTGAAGGCCGAATTCCCGGCTTTTCCCATCCCGGATCCCCAATTCCGAATCCCGGCTCCTCAATGGCCAAACTCTATTTCTATTACTCGGCGATGAATGCCGGCAAGACCACGACGCTGTTGCAGAGCGCCTACAACTATCACGAGCGCGGCATGCGCACGCGCATCCTCACGCCCATGCTGGACAACCGCGCGGGCGAGGGCGTGGTGGCCTCGCGTATCGGACTGCGCGCCAATGGCCTGCGCTTCGAGCGAGACGATGACCTGCTGGCCCTGATTGATGCCGATATTGCCGAGCGCGGCAAACTCGATTGCGTGCTGGTCGACGAGGCCCAGTTCCTGAGCAAGGCGCAGGTGTGGCAGTTGAGCGATGTGGTCGATCAGCGGGGCATTCCGGTGCTGGCGTTCGGGCTGCGCACCGATTTTCGCGGCGAGTTGTTCGAAGGCAGCCAGTACCTCTTGGCCTGGGCCGACAATCTGGAAGAGATCAAGACCATCTGCCACTCGGGACGCAAGGCGACCATGGTAGTGCGCGTCGACGAACACGGCCATGCCGTCACCGACGGCCCACAGGTGGAGATCGGTGGCAACGAGCGCTATGTGTCGGTGAGCCGCGCGGAGTTCAAGAAGATCGTGGCCGGTGAAGGCCATATCGAACTTCAGCAGACGGTGTTGCCGTTATAGGGCGGAGATCGGGATTCGGGATTCGGGATTCGGGATTCGTCAAAGTCGAAGCCATGCGACCTCGTTTCTCCCTCTCCCGCTGGCGGGAGAGGGCCGGGGTGAGGGTGGGCTTCAAGTTGATGCGAGTTCTCCCAGCAAGTTGATGCAACACGAAGTTATGGTGCGCGAGGAACTGAAGTTCCAAGCAGCACGTAGCTCCACCCTCACCCTAACCCTCTCCCGCCAGCGGGAGAGGGAATCAAGAGAGCGCCGTCACCCGCGCCCCGCGACCCTCGATCCGAATCCCGAAACTTATCGCTGACATTGCCCGCAATAAAACGTGGAGCGTTGGCCCAGGCTGATGACGCGAATCAGTCGGCCGCATACGCGGCAGGGTTCGCCGCTGCGGCCGTAGACGAACAACTCCTGCTCGAAATATCCGGGTACGCCATCCGGTGAGATGAAATCGCGCAGGGTGGTGCCGCCGCGGGTGATGGCGTGGTGGAGAATGCGTTTGATTGCATCGGCCAGGGTCAGGTAGCGCTCGCGCGAAACCGCACCGGCCGAGCGTGAGGGATGGATGCCGACGGCAAACAGGGCTTCGGCGGCGTAGATGTTGCCGACACCGACCACAATGGCCTGGTCCATGATGAAGGTCTTGATCGACGCGCTGCGTCCGCGCGAGCGTTTCCACAGGTGATCGCCATCGAAATCATCGGACAGGGGTTCAGGTCCAAGCGCAGACAGCAGCGGGTGCAAGGCTCCCGCCGGTTGCCAGAGCAGGCAACCGAAGCGGCGCGGATCTGTGAAGCGCAGCAGCTTTCCCGAATCGAGCAGCCAGTCGTAGTGATCGTGTTTGTCCGCTGCCGTGGATTGATCGAGCACGCGCAGGCTGCCGGACATGCCCAGATGCAGCACCGCGCTGCCTGCATCGGCATGCACCAGCAGGTATTTGGCTCGCCGTTCGATGGCCCGGATGGTCTGGCCGGGCAGCTTGCGAATCAGCGTGCGCGGGATCGGCCAGCGCAACTTTGGCTGGCGAATCAGCAAATATTCGACGCGGCGGCCGATCAGGTGTGGTGCGATGCCGACCCGCGTGGTTTCGACCTCCGGCAACTCGGGCATGAGCGTGATCCTCAGGGTGCGCCAGATGTGTCGATGAGCGCCTCGGCCTGCTTTGCATCGAGCGTGTAATCAAGCGCGGGATGCTCCCGATGGGCGATCACGGATCCGTCCGCGCGTGACAGTCGATAGTGAATCGTCGTGCCGTCGTCCAGATGAATCTCGACGGAAATCGTATCGGCAGGCGTGGACGCAACCGAGCGTAGGTTGATTGCCTTCGCCCGAGCCGCGCTCCAGGCCGCAGATCGCGCCATGCTGTCCTTTCCGTCAATCAGCAGTGCGGTGGGCACGTGGCCGGTTGGCAGCAGGTGTGGATCGAGTTCGGATTCGGGTGTGGCCAGAAGATAGGGGCTGAAACGATCCGGCACCATTGCGACCACATCGCCACTGCGAACATAACGGTCGCCGTTGAATGCATCGGTCATGCCGAAATCAAAGGCATGGCCATCGATGCGCAGGCTCATCATGGGTGGGGCCAAGCCGACCTTGGTGGCGTCGAGTTCTGCAAGCGGGCGCCGACTGCGCACGACGGAAGCGGCGATGGCCAGCAAGCGTTCGACTTTCTCCGCATCGGCAGCGAGGACAAAAGGTGCACGCATCTGCCATTGACCTTCGCTTCGCTCGAACACGCGCGGCGTGCAATGCAGGCAATGTACTTCCAGTTTCTGCACCGTCGTCGGATCGATGGCACTCAGCGGCGGTTCGAATTGATCAACCTCGTGGCGCACTTGCAACCACACGCCAAGGCCCAGCAGGACAACCAGGGCCAGCAAGACCAGATTGGTGCGTGCTGCACGTTGCATCAACGTTTCCGGCGCCGACGCCAGATCCACAGGCCGCTGGCCGTGAGCAGCAGCGGGAGTACCAGCAAAAATCCAAAACTCAACATGGTGAGCGCTGGTGCGGACAGGGAAATATTGCGATCAGCGGCTGCCGGTTCGGCGATGTTGATCAAGGCGTCATCGGCCAGCAGCCAGTCGAAGATGCGCGTGCCGAGATCGCGATTGCCACCATTGCCGATGAAGCTGTTGGAGATGAAATCACCATCGCCGATGACAACCACGCGCTGTTCGGACTTGGCCGGGCTGGGCGAAAGGCGGGTCAAGGCCAGTCCGACATCCAACGGGCCGGAAAATTCGCCGGCATCGCCATCGAACCGGATGGTGCCTTCCGCTTCGCCAGCCTGCGGTATGTGGCCGGTTTCGGTCCACGACAGTTTGGAAGTTTGCAGGAACGGCGTGATGCTCCAGTCGGGCGGCGTGATCTGTGCCATGGCCACCGGCTGCGGCAACAAGGTGCTCAAGTCCAAACCCTTGACGATGGCATGATCGGGATACGCGCTGAGCGCGACCATGCTCGGATCCTGGATGCCGAGGGCCTGGCCCGCGCCATCAACAACGATGCCATCAAGCACGCGAATGGACAGGGCTTGTGCAAGCCGATCCAGGCCGTTCTTTTCCCCGGCTTCGAGCAGCCACAACAGGTTGCCGCCGCGTTGCAGGTATTCATCAATCTTGCCCGCGGAGGCCGCATCGAGCGCGACGCGCGGATTGGCGATGACCAGCAGGTCGAGATTGTCGGGAATCCTCTCCAGCGTGGCCAGGGCGACGTTGACGGAGCGAATGCCGCGCTGCTTGAGTGTTGCGCCAAACTGCCCGAGATCGGCATTGGCGATGCCATCCGGCTTGCGCTCGCCCTCGCCTTCGAGAAAGCCGACCAGGGATTCGTGCGCACGCGACAGGCGCAGCAGCGCGCTGCTGAGATCCGTTTCGCTGAGTGATTGCAGACGCTCGCTGCGACCATTGAAGCGGACTTCCAGCTCGCCGTTGATCTCCACCCCGGCCGCGCGCATTGCGTTGGGGTCGGCATCCGGATCAACGAAGCGCAGGCTCAGGTCCGGCTTGATCCGCGAATAGCGCTGGATGAAATCACCAATGGTCTTGCGCAACTCGCCGTGCGGGCGCGCGTAGGAAATGATCTCGACCGGGCCCTTGAGCGATTGCAGCAATTCGGCGGATGCCGGGCCAAGGCTCGCACGCTGCGTTCGGCTCCAGTCCTGCACGAAGCCATGACGCGTGCTCAGGAATCCGATCAGCAGCGCCAGCGCGACCAGCAACAGGGCGTGGAATAGATTGGTCAGGCGTGTGCTCATTGCTCAACCACGCGCACGCAGACCATCCAGCCGGCGCCCAGCAAACAGCAGCGCCAGCGTGGTCAGCAACAGGAAATAGACGATATCCACGCTCGCAACCAGGCCGAACAGGAAGGGCTCAAGGTGGGTGGACAGGGACAGCCAGTTGATCAGCGCATTGTCGATGCCCTGGAAGCGCGCACCCATGTCGAGCATGGCAAGAAAGCTGCCGATCACCAGGGCCGCCGCCGCCGCCAGCGCCGGATGCGAAGTCCAGGCGGAGCAGGCGACGCCGATGGCGGTCAAGGTGCCGGCATAAAGCAAAAGCCCGAGTGCTGCCGCAGCCAGACGTCCGAGGTCCATGTTGGTGCCGAAGTGCAGGGCCAGCGGCATGGCCATCGCAATCAACACCACGAGGACAACCAGTGCGTAGGCACCAAGGAACTTGCCGAGCACGATGCGCAGGTTGCCGATGCCCGCAGCCAGCAGCAGCGGCAGGCTGTGGTTCCTGCGTTCGCCGGCAAGGCTGCGCATGGTGGCGAGCGGCACAATAAGCATGAGCAATCCGGACAGGCTGCGCAGCAAGGGAATTGCAATCAGGTCGGTGGCGCCCTGGGAGTTGGGCACGTTGGCGAGCTTCGGCACGATGCGCAGGTAGGCATCCAGCGCAACCAGAAATTGCCAGGCGAGCAAGGCGCAGGTCAGCGCCAGCAGCACCCATGCAAACGGCTGCACGAACTGGCGCTTGATGTCATTGCGCGCAACCAGCATGAACCCGCTCATGCCAGGGATTCCAGCGACGGCGATTCACTGGCGATCCGAACGAACTCGCTTTCCAGTGCCGCAATTTCCGACAAGGGTGCCGTCTTGCGCAATCGGCCACGGTGCAGGATCGCAACCCGATCACAGCAGGCCAGCACATCCGAAAGCACATGCGTGGAAAGCACCACCGCACAGTCCTTGGCCATGCTGCGCATCAGTTCGCGCAGACGCAGGGCCTGGATGGGATCCAGGCCGGAGGCTGGTTCGTCGAGCACGATCAAGGCCGGCTCGTGGATGATGGCCTGGGCCAGGCCCACGCGTTGGCGAAAACCCTTGGACAGCAGGCTGGTCAGGCGATGACGCATCTCGCCAAGCTCGCATCGCGCAATGGCCTGCTCAACGGCCTGGGCCACCTTGTCGCGACCGATGCCATGCAGGCGCGCACAGAAACGCAGGTACTCCTCGACCGTGAGCTCTCCATGCAGGGGCGGTTCCTCGGGCAAATAGCCGATCTCGCGGCGTGCCAGCTCCGGATGGTTTGCCAGGTCACGGCCTTCCACACACACCGTGCCGGCGCTGGGCGTGAGAATGCCCGCCATCATGCGCAACGTAGTCGACTTGCCGGCGCCGTTGACGCCGAGCAGGCCGAGTACGTCACCGCGTGCGATGTCGAGATTCAGATCCTCGACGATGGCACGCCCGGACAACCGACGGGAGACCTTGGCGAGAGAAAGCACTACAGGGGATTCATTCATGCCGCGTGCATTGTTCCGGCATTGGTCTCGCAGGGCAAGCCTGCACCCTGATTCGGCGCGCCCGCTTTTTCAGATCGCGCATGAGCCCGAGGCGCAGCCTCCCGCGCCTGTAGGTCGGACTTCAGTCCGACACACGGCCCGTACTCTGCGAAACGTGTCGGGTTGAAACCAACGACAACGCTGAAACGGCGCATGCACGCCTATCTGTACAACCGCGGTTCGAGCTGGTGTGGGTCGGACTTCAGTCCGACACGCAGCCTGCACATTGCGAAAAGCGTCGGGTTGAAACCAACGACAACGCTGAAACGGCGCACGCACGCCTATCTATACCGCCGCGGTTCGAGCTGGTGTAGGTAGGATTTCAGTCCGACAAGCGGCCTTCACATTGCCAAGTGCGTCGGGTTGAAACCCGACCTACCCAATCGCCGTTATCCATGACCGTTGGACCCATTGCTTGCGCCTGTGCTGCAAACAAGGCCAAGAAACAAAAACCCGCCGGGGGCGGGTTTTCCAAAAAAGGCCAAGGCACTGGATCCCGGCCTGCGCCGGGATGAAGCATCGGCAAAGCCGCGCGCCATGCGCGCGGGCCGATGCTTCACTTGATCTTCGCTTCCTTGTAAGCCACATGCTTGCGCACGACGGGGTCGTACTTCTTGACCTCCATCTTCTCGGGCATGTTCTTCTTGTTCTTGTCGGTGGTGTAGAAATGGCCGGTGCCGGCAGAGGACACGAGGCGGATCTTGTCACGCTTGGATGCCATGTTCGATTACTCCTCAGATCTTCTGGCCGCGCGCGCGCAGCTCGGCAATGACAACTTCGATGCCCTTCTTGTCGATGGTGCGCAGACCATGACTGGAAACCTTGAGCTGGACCCAGCGGTTTTCGCTGGCCACCCAGAAGCGGCGCTCGTGCAGGTTCGGCAGCCAGCGGCGCCGGGTCTTGTTGTTGGCGTGGGAAACATTGTTGCCGGACTGGAAACTCTTTCCGGTGACTTGGCATACCTTGGACATGCGAACCTCGTCGTTGTCGGTTGCCGACCTTGGCCAGGTCGGATTCGGCCCAGCGGCGTCAGTGCGCCACACGATGCTGGGGGTGCTTCAGTGTCGTGCGGGAAGGTCGTGTACCGGTCCCCGCCGACCCGGAAAACCCGGATGGAGGCTGAAGCGAGCCGCGCTTTATAGCGGATTTGGCCATTCCTGGCAAGTTTTCGGCGGCAAGCACTGGCCGCGCAGAATCAAATTTCGTCAACCCCGCTGCGCCGCGAGCGCCGGATCAGCCAGGCCACGCCGCGCAGGTCGGAGATGCCGACTAGGGCGCGATTGAGGTTGTTGTATTTGGAACTGCCGGCGCTGCGTGGGCGGTGGTTGACTGGGACGCTTTTCACCTGCCAGCCGGCGCGTTGCATCAGTGCGGGCAGGTAGCGGTGCATGTGGTCGAAGTAGGGCAGGTCGAGGAAAGCCTCGCGCTCGAACAGTTTGATGCCGCAGCCGGTGTCCGGGGTTTCGTCCTTGAGCAGGCGGCTGCGGATGGCATTGGCCCACTTGGATGCCCAGCGCTTGCTGCCCGAGTCTTGGCGGTTCACGCGCCAGCCGGCGAACAGTTTGATGGATTCTGGCGACTCATCGCGCATGGCCAGCAGTTTCGGGATATCGGCCGGGTCGTTCTGACCATCGCCATCCAGGGTGGCAATCCACTCACCGCGCGCGGCCTTGACGCCGTTGCGAATGGCCGTGCTTTGCCCGCTTTGCGTGCGGTGCTGCAGAACGCGCAATTCGGGGTTGGCGGCTTTGGCGGCTTTCAGCATTGACACGGTGTCATCGCGACTGGCGTCATCGACGTAGACAATCTCGAAATCGATCCTGCCGCGCAGAGCCGTCGTGATCTCTGTGATCAGCGGCAGCACGTTGTCGCGCTCGTTGAATACCGGGACGACGACGGAAAGGGAAGGCATGGGGTTGGTGGCCCGGCTCAACGGATACGGCCCAGGATGCCGTCCAGTTCGTCGAGGCTGTGGTAGTGGATGACCACCTTGCCACGCCCGCCGCGACCATGATTCAAGGCAACGCGCGCTCCCAGCTTTTCCGCAAGCTGGCTTTCCAGCGCGACGATGTCGGCATCACGCTTGGCTTTGGCGGGCTTGCCCTTGGGCGGTTCGCTGGAGAGGCGCACGGCCTGTTCCAGTTCGCGCACCGACCATTGCTGATCCACTGCCTTGCGTGCCAGCGCAATAGCGCGCGCGGCCGGCAATGTGAGCAGGGCACGGCCGTGGCCCATTTCCAGCTCGCCGTCATCCAGAAGCTTGCGGATTTCCTCCGGCAGTTCGAGCAGACGCAAGAGATTGGATACGGCGGCACGCGAACGACCGACCGCATCAGCAGCGTGTTGATGGGTGAGCTTGAACTCGGCAATCAGGCGGGCCAACGACTGGGCTTCTTCCAGCGGCGAGAGATCCTGGCGCTGGATGTTTTCGATCAAGGCGATGGCGATGGCCGAACGGTCATCGATCTCGCGCACCAGCGCGGGAATTTCCGCAAGGCCTGCAATCTGGCTGGCGCGCCAGCGGCGCTCGCCGGCGATCAGCTCGTAGCGGCCCGGGCCGCTCTTGCGCACGATGACGGGTTCGAGCACGCCCTGGGTCTTGATCGATTCGGCCAATTCACCGAGCAGGGCCTCGTCGAAGTGGCGCCGTGGCTGGTACTTGCCCGCGTTGATCGAGGTCACTGCAAGGGATTGCAGTTCGCCATTGCCTGTCTCTGCCGAGCCCCGTGCGGTGCTGGTGTCGGTCGAGCCCAGCAGGGCGTCGAGCCCGCGACCGAGGCTCTCGCGTTTTTTTGCGGCCATTGCGTTCAAATCCTAGCGTGCGGGTTGTGCGAGGGTGTTCTTCTCACGACGCAGCATCTCTCCGGCCAGGCCGAGGTAGGCGATGGCGCCGCGTGATTCGCGGTCATACAGGTTGATCGGCTTGCCGTGGCTTGGCGCTTCGGCCAGGCGGATATTGCGTGGAATGATCGAGCGCAGCAGTTTTTCGCCGAAGTGCTTGTGCAATTGCGCCGAAACATCGTTGCTCAGGTTGTTGCGCACGTCGTACATGGTACGCAGCAGGCCTTCGATCTCCAGATTCGGATTGAGGCGCTTGCGCACGGCATTGATGGTGTCGACCAGGCTGGACAGCCCTTCCAGCGCAAAGTACTCGCACTGCATCGGGATCAGCACGCCGTCGGCGGCGGTCAAGGCGTTGATGGTCAACAGATGCAGGGACGGCGGGCAGTCGATGAGGATGGTGTGGTAGCGGTCGCCCAGTTTTTCGAGCTGGTCCTTGAGCCGATGCTCGCGGGCGAGGCCATCCATCAGCTTGATTTCTGCCGCGGTGAGATCGCCATTGCCCGGCAGCAAGTCGAATCCACCTTCGGTCTTCACGATGGCCTGCTCGATCGGCACTTCTTCCAGCAGCACGTCGCAACCGTTGGGCTTGGCGTTGCGCTTGTCGATGCCGGCCGCCATGGTCGCGTTGCCCTGCGGATCGAGGTCGACAAGCAGGATGCGCCGGCGCGTCTCCGCCAGTGCCGATGAGAGATTGACGGC
>SHNG01000128.1 GCA_004295005.1 Gammaproteobacteria bacterium | reverse complement strand
TCGAACACAGCGGTCGGGTAGCTGTTGCCGCTCTGCGGATCGGAAAGCATCTGCAGGCTGACGTAGTTGCCGAGTTCGAGTACCGGGTTCGCGGTGACGGCGTTGAGTTGCGACGTCAGGGTCGTGACGTCGCCTTGCAGCGTCGTGATGGTGTTGCCTTGCGCCGCGACCGTACCCTGCAGCGTCATCACGTTGCCTTGCAGCGCTGTGATGGTGGTGCCTTGGGCAGCGACCGTACCCTGCAGCGTCATCACGTCGCCTTGCAGCGCTGTGATGGTGGTGCCTTGGGCAGCGACCGTACCTTGCAGCGTCATCACGTTGCCTTGCAGCGCTGTGATGGTGGTGCCTTGCGCGGCAACGGTGTTTTGCAATGCCGCAAGCTGGGTTTGCAGCGCCGCGATATCGGCGGCGTTGCCATTGACGCCAGTGGCGACGGCACCGAAGTTGTCGTTGACCTGCGACGCAACCGCCGGGGTGTCCGGCTGGAACGTCCACGGCAGCGTCACCGACCCAGCCACGGCCGGCAGTGCGACGAAACAGCTAATGGCTAGTGCGATTCTGGACCACATGCTCGTTCTCCCCGTTTCGAAGGACTACCGGGGCCGGCGCCCCACCCGCGAAGTCCGGGATCCCGGCGAGACATATCCTACGCTTGTCCAGGCTCAATCCGAGCGCAATCCGCAGAGCGGAATCCGGGACGGAATCCGCGGAATCCGGGACATCCACAATTCGCGGAATCCGGGACATCCACAATTCGCGGAATCCGGGACATCCACAATTCGCAGCCCACTTTCAAGGCAGACAATTGCCTCGCTGTTGAGGCTGCGGCGGTTCAATTCAGCCGCGCTCTTGAGCCGCTCATACAGCTCGTCTGGGATGTTTTTCAGCGTCAAGGTCGTGGGCAATACTTTGGACTCCAACCAATTTGAAACCATCATGGTTGCCATGAGAGGGTTGGTCAAACTGGCCGGTGGTGTTGGCTGTTGAGCCCGCGGAAACTTTCCATCACGCCACGCACTTGATACGCGCCCCTGGAAACCGCTGGGCATTGCCAATGCCCTTGAGCCAGGTTTGGCCGATGGCAGCGGCCTTCTCGATCAGGGCTTGAGCACTGCCGATGGCGCGCCAATAGCGCTTCTCGGTACCCAACATCTGTTCGTGCCATTGGCGTTCGCTCAATCCCAGCTTTCCCAGAATTCCGGGTTCAGCGGTATCGATGCTTCCGCGTTTGCCTTCGCGAACGAGCCGTGCCGTCCAGTCGATCAGTTCCAGATACGCTTGCGTGGAGATGGGCAGGACATCACGGTCAGGTACGACATTGATCGCTGCCAGCGGGCGCTTTGCCATGCCCGGCGTTGCTCGCAAGGTTTCGATGCGTTTGAGCGCGCTGGTGTGTTCCGAAGTTTCCAGGGTCTTGGCCACGCCGGCGCGGATCGGGTTCAGGTCCACATAGCTCATGCAGCTCAGAACGGCGGCCTCGTCCAGCAGCGCCTGGCATTTGTAGCGACCTTCCCAGAAGCGTCCAGTGCAGGCATCTTCCCGGTTGGCCCGTCGCGCAATGGGTTCGCTCAGGGATTTCATGAACCAGCCGAGGCTGCCCAGCCGTTCACGGCAGGTGGCCAGGCGATCCGGGTTGCCTTGTATGCCTTGGGCCTTTATTCGGCACGCCGCGTCATCACGCTCACCGTTCACGATGGCTGGAAACAGACGTACCCAGCGTTCAGCGACTTCGTCATCCGACCAGGCAAACACAGCGGTGGGGTCGATGCGCAGCACCACATGCACATGGTTGGTCATCACCGCATAGGCATACACGCCTAGGGCAAAGATGTCCGCCAGTTCGAGCAGGCGCGCCTCGACCCAGCCGCGCCGGTGCTCGTAAGACACCCCGCTGTAAGGATCGGTTCCGCACAGAAAGGCGCGGCGCACACAGCGAGAGATGCAGTGATAGAAGCCGGGCGCTTCGGCATCGACCAGTTGGCTGCGGGCGGTTGTCATGCCGACAGATTGCCGAGATTACGTCGCAGTGTCTGTAGGAAAACGTCGCGTCGGTGTGCAGGAAACCAGCGAGATTGTGGATGTCCCGAGATGGGATCGCCGACAGATTGCCGAGATTACGTCGCAGTGTCTGTAGGAAAACACCGTGTCGATGTGCAGGAAACCAGCGAGATTGTGGATGTCCCGAGATGGGAGATGCAGATGGTTGGTTTAGTCGCGCGGCGGTGGCGGTGCGATGACGGTGCGATTGCCGTTGTGCTCGGGGCCGCTGACCACACCATCGCGTTCCATCTGCTCGATCAGGCGCGCGGCGCGGTTGTAGCCGATGCGCAAATGCCGTTGCACGCCGGAGATCGAGGCGCGCCTGGTTTCGGTGACGATGCGCACGGCCTTGTCGTACAGCGCGGCGTCTTCGCCACCCTCACTGTCTTCCGCGTCCTGCGGCAATCCAGTCTCGCTGATGATCTTGCCGTCGGACATGGTCTGCACTTCTTCCAGCACGCCATCGATGTAATCCGGCTTGCCTTGCGCGCGCAGCCATTCGACCACCTTGTGCACCTCGTGATCGTCGACAAACGCGCCGTGCACGCGTTCGGGGGTTGCGGTGCCGGGTGGCAGGTAGAGCATGTCACCATGCCCAAGCAGGGTTTCCGCGCCGGACTGGTCGAGGATGGTGCGTGAATCGATCTTGCTGGACACCTGGAATGCAATGCGCGTGGGGATGTTGGCCTTGATCAATCCGGTGATGACATCCACCGAAGGCCGTTGCGTGGCCAGGATCAAGTGCACGCCTGCGGCGCGCGCCTTTTGTGCCAAACGCGCAATCAATTCCTCGACCTTCTTGCCGACAATCATCATCATGTCGGCAAATTCATCAATGATGACCACGATGTACGGCAGGGTCTTCAGCGGTTCGGCCTTCATCGAGGGCTGCGAGGCATCCGGTCGGAACAGCGGATCCAGCAGTGGCTGGCCCTTGGCTTCCTCGTCGCGGACCTTCTTGTTGAATCCGGCCAGATTGCGCACACCCACGGCCGCCATCAACTTGTAGCGGCGTTCCATCTCGGCGACACACCAGCGCAGCGCGTTGGCGGCTTCCTTCATGTCGGTGACCACCGGCGCCAGCAGATGCGGGATGCCCTCGTATACCGAGAGTTCCAGCATCTTTGGATCGATCATGATCATGCGCACGTCGGTCGCGTTGGCCTTGTACAAAAGGCTCAGCACCATGGCATTGAGCGCAACCGATTTGCCCGAGCCGGTGGTGCCCGCCACCAGCAAATGCGGCATCTTGGCCAGGTCAACCACCACCGGCGCACCGCCGATGTCCTTGCCCAGGGCCAAGGCCAATGGCGATTTTGTCTGGTCGTATTTGTCGGAGCGCAGGATCTCGGAGAGATAGACGATCTCGCGGTTGACGTTGGGGATTTCCAGGCCAATCACTGACTTGCCGGGAATCACATCGACCACGCGCACACTGATCACCGAAAGTCCGCGCGCAATGTCCTTGTCCAGGCTGGAAATCTGGCTGCCCTTGATGCCGGGCGCAGGCTGCATTTCAAATCGCGTAATCACCGGCCCCGGATGCGCGCTGACCACCTGCGCCTCGATGCGAAAATCCTTGAGCTTGAATTCGACCTGGCGCGACAACGCATCCAGCGCTTCCTGCGAATATCCGGAGACCTGTTGCTTGGGCTCATCCAGCAAAGCCAGTGGCGGCACCTCGCCTTCGGTCGAGGACCCGACAAACAGCGGGATCTGGGTTTCGCGTCGGGCACGCTCGCTCTTGCCGATTGGAGCCAGGGTCGGTTCGATCTTGAGTGGCTCACGCTTGGACTGCTTGATGGTATCGACCTTGCGCACCACCTCGCGCTCGACGCGCGCTTGACGTGCCGCACTCCAGTCCTCGGCATGGCGGAAACGTTCACGCAACCAGGCGACCGTGTTGATCAGACTGCGCCCGATCAGGTCCATCAGCTTGAACCAGGACAAGCCGGTCGCCAGGGTAATTGCAACCAGGAACAGGGCCAGCAGGAACAAGGTAGCACCGAGAAAGCCGAATCCCTGCATCAGTGAATTGCCGATCAGCGCACCGAGCACCCCACCGGCCTTGGCAGGCAACTGCGTGGGACCGGTGAAATGCAGGTGGGCAAGACCCGAGCCGGCCACGAAAAACGCAAGGCCACCCACCAGACGCAAGGCAGGCTCGATGGGCAAGCGTTCACCGCCTTCGCCACCCTTGAGGACAATGGCTCCCACGAGCAGAAGCAAGGCCGGAAATGCATAGGCCAGGCCGCCGCAGAAATAAAACAGCAGGTCGGCCATGTAAGCGCCGACGGATCCGCCAAAGTTCCGAATCTCGTCTTCGGCCCCCACATGCGACCAACCGCCGTCGGCGGGGCTGTAAGTCCACAGGCAGACGAACAGGTAAACCGCCAGCGGAAGCAGCAGGAGGAAACCCACCTCGCGCAAGCGACGTTGCAGCCTGTCGTCGAGCGGGTCGGGTCGGGATGGTTTGGGTTCGCGCGCCACCCGTGGAAGTTACCTTAAAATCCTTGCGCAAGCCATTGTTTTCAAATGACGCCTTCCAGTGCTGCGTGCACGATCTTGCCGGCATCCACGTTGATTCCACCTTTGAGTGGAGCGTAGTCGCGCCAGCCCGGACCATTGGCCAGGCGCTGCACATAGGGAAGGATTGCCGCTGAAATCGCCTGCGAGGAGGTCTGCGGAACCGCACCCGGCATGTTGGTCACGGCAAAGTGGGTGACGCCGTCGACCACGTAGGTCGGATCCTTCCAGGTCGTTGGCCGCGAGGTCTCGAAACAGCCACCCTGGTCGATGGAAATATCGGCGAGCACGCTGCCGGGCTCCATGTCCTTGACCATGGCTGCGGTAACCACGCGCGGAGCGCGTGCGCTGGGAACGAGCACCGCACCGACCACGAGGTCGGCACTGCGCAGTTCGCGCGCAACATACTCCTCGTACGGATACAGGGCAGTGACATTGGTACCCAAGGCCATCATCTGCGCGAGGCGATCCGGACGCTTGTCGAACACCACCACATTGGCGCCGCCGGCCGCTGCAAGCATGGCCGAGTTTCCACCCGCAGCGCCTGCTCCAAGCACCACCACCTTGCCGCGCTCGGTCGAAGGAAGGCCGCCGAGCAACTTGCCCTTGCCGCCTTGTGGCTGATGCAAAAGATGCGTGCCCACTTGCACGGCGATACGTCCGGCGATGATCGACATCGGCGCCAGCAAGGGCAGCGAACCATCCATCTCCTCCACCGACTCGAACGCAACACCGGTCAGGCCGATATCGAGCAGACTGCGCGTCAAAGCCGGTTCTGCCGCCAGATGCAGATAGCAGAACAACAGGTGATCCTTGCGCAAATGCTTGAGGTCGCCGGCAATCGGCTCCTTTACCTTGACGATGAGCTCGCCGGTGGCATACAGGGCTTCGGCACCGTCAACCAGCTTGACGCCGTTGCGCACGAATTCGTCATCGCTGAATCCGCTTTTCAGGCCAGCACCAGCCTGCAGGAAAACCTCATGTCCACGCCGCACCAGATCGGCACAGGCCGCAGGCACCAACGCTACGCGCCCTTCGAGGGTCTTGGTTTCGGACGGAATACCGATGCGCATCAGGATCTCCAGATTGATCAAGGATCGCAGCGACAATGTGCCACTGCACGTGGATGGAAACTTGTCGGCACGCCAAGCCTGCTTGAGGCTTGATTCACAGCTCCGCGCACCCCATCCTGATGCGGCGATCACGCTGCGGATGCGCTGTCGCACCGGCAGGAATCAACGAATCGGAGAATGCGGCAACGCAGGACCCCGCACCTTTCACGCGGCGACTCGGAACACCCTGAAATCGCCAACATTGCAGGCCGGAAAAGCGGCCGGGATTATACATGACGACTCCAAAGCACACGCGTCTGCTCATCCTCGGAACCGGCCCGGCCGGCTACTCGGCAGCCATCTACGCCGCGCGCGCCAATCTCAAGCCGGTCATGATCAGCGGGCTTGCCCAGGGCGGCCAACTGATGACCACCACGGATGTCGACAACTGGCCTGGTGATGCAGAAGGCTTGCAGGGCCCCGCGCTGATGCAGCGCATGTTGGAGCATGCCGAGCGCTTCAACACCGAGATCATCTTCGACCACATCCACAGTGCCGATCTCAAGCAGAAGCCATTCCGCCTGCAGGGTGACAACGGCGAATACACTTGCGACGCACTCATCATCGCCACCGGTGCCACCGCCATGTACCTCGGCCTCGAATCCGAGGATCGCTTCAAGGGCCAGGGCGTTTCCGCCTGCGCGACTTGCGATGGCTTCTTTTTCCGCGGGCAGGAAGTCGCCGTGATCGGCGGCGGCAACACCGCAGTCGAGGAAGCACTGTACCTGGCCAACATCGCCAGCAAGGTCACCCTGGTACACCGTCGCGACAGGCTGCGCGCGGAGAAGATCCTGCAGGACAAGCTGTTCGAGAAACAGGCGGCGGGCAAGGTTGAAATCATCTGGAACCACACCGTCGATGAAGTACTCGGCGATGCCACTGGTGTAACCGGGGTACGCATCCGCAGCACGCAGGATGACTCCACCCGCGACATTCAGGTTTCCGGCATGTTCGTGGCGATCGGCCACACGCCAAACACAGGAATCTTTGATGGCCAGCTCGACATGCGCAATGGCTATATCTCGATTCGTACGGGGCTGGAAGGAAATGCAACGGCGACCAGTGTTGCCGGCGTATTCGCGGCAGGAGACGTGGCCGATCAGGTCTATCGCCAGGCCATCACCTCGGCAGGCTTCGGCTGCATGGCGGCGCTGGATGCCGAGAAGTACCTCGACAAGCTCGGCCTCGCCGGCTGAGCTTGCGTCATCGATGAAGGCGCGCGAGCGGCCCCAAGCATTCATCCATCCGATGATGCCCCGCGTCAGATCGTGGACCTGAATCGGCCAACCCTGGAAGCCCGCCTGCACGGTGGTTTCGGCGAAATCGACCCGGCAAGCTGGGACGCACTGGTTGCCAGCGACCATCCATTCCTTGCCCATGCCTTCCTGCATGGCCTTGAGCAACATGGCTGCATCCGCAAGGAGCTTGGCTGGCAATCGTGCCCGCTTGGACTCTATCGCAACGGCAAATTGCTGGCCGCCGCTCCGCTGTACCTCAAGGACAACTCGCACGGCGAGTTTGTCTTTGATTGGGCCTGGGCCAGCAGCTACGCGCGCCATGGACTGGATTACTACCCAAAGCTGCTCGCTGCCGTGCCCTATTCGCCGGTCAGCGGGCCTCGCCTGCTCGCAGGCCATTCCGATGAAGCGCACGCCTTGCGTCAGGCCCTGGTCGGTGCCATCGAGCAAACCGCACGCGACTTGCATCTCTCATCGGCTCACCTGAATTTCGTCGACGAGACGGACGTGGGCGCGTTGGCCGGCTCGGCCTGGCTGCCCCGCTTCGACTGGCAATTCTTCTGGCGCAATCGCGGCTGGTCCTGCTTCGATGATTTCCTTGATGCGTTGCGCCCGAAGAAGCGCAAGAACATCGTCCAGGAGCGCGCCCATGTGTGCGCCGCCGGCGTGCAATGCGAAGTGCGCCACGGCGACGAGATGGATTCCACCGACTGGCGGGCACTGCATGATCTCTACCGCGCAACCTTCGAGATGCACGGCAATCATCCGGCCTTGAGTGAAGCCTTTTTTCGCCACCTGGGCCATCACATGCCGCGCCAGGTAGTCGTCGTGCTGTGCCGCAAGGCCGGGGCCATCGTGGCCATCGCGTTCTTCCTGCGCAGTTCGGAGGCCTTGTACGGTCGCTACTGGGGTGCACGCGAGCATGTGCCCGGCCTGCACTTCGAGGCCTGCTACTACCAGGGCATCGAGTATTGCATCCGTCATGGCTTGCAGCGTTTTGAACCCGGCGCGCAGGGTGAGCACAAGATTGCCCGCGGCTTTCTACCGGAGCCCACCCGTTCCTTCCATCGAATTCTGGATTCCCGTTTCTCGGGCGCAATCGCCGACGCCCTTGAACGCGAAGCGCGCGCCTTGCGCATCTATCGCGCCGAACTCATGTCACACAATCCCTACCGGGATGCAATGCCATGATCCGTCTGCCCCAACTGGACGCGGACAGCCTTGATTTTCCGCCGGTGGAAAGTGCATGTCGGCAACCGGACGGACTGCTGGCCTTCGGCGGCGACCTGCGTCCTGCACGCCTGCTTGCGGCCTATGCGCGAGGCATTTTTCCCTGGTATTCCGCTGGACAACCGATCCTGTGGTGGTCACCGGATCCGCGCATGGTGCTGGCCACGCACGGTCTCCATGTTCCGCGCCGCCTGCAACGCTGGCTCAAGACCTGCACATGGTCGATCCATGCCGATGGTGACTTCGCCGAAGTCGTGCGCGCTTGCGCCCAACCGCGCCACTGCGGCAACGGCACCTGGATCACTGCTGAAATGTTTTCGGCTTACTGCCGCCTGCATGAACTTGGCCATGCGCACTCGCTGGAGATCCGTGACGGTGTCGAACTGGTCGGTGGCATCTACGGTGTTGCCATCGGCCGGATGTTCTTTGGCGAATCGATGTTCAGCCGGCGCGACCATGCCTCCAAGCTTGCCCTGCTCGCGCTCTGCCATGGCCTTGCCAGCATGGGCTTCCCGCTGCTCGATGCGCAGGTCAGCTCCGATCATCTGCGCAGCCTGGGTGGCCGCGAGATGCCGCGCAAGGCGTTTTGTGTGGAGGTTGCAGATCTCACGCAACGCCCGCCATGGCGCGGAATCTGGGTCGAACATTTCAATGCAATCAAGCCGCTTGACCTGATTCCAAGGCGGGGCGACGGCAGCTCGGACTCGCAACCATCAGGCTGAAACTTTCCCGCAATCCGAAATGCGGGTGAACGACGGAAGCGTCATTGACGGCCGGATTCACATGCGTGGCCGCCTGATCGTGTAGAATCCCGCGCCTTCGCGGCCCCTCCGAGCCCGAGTTGCTGGGAAAAATGTCCAAAGACGATGTCATCGAAATGGAAGGCGCGGTCCTCGAGACCCTGCCCAACACCATGTTCCGGGTAAAACTGGAGAATGGGCATGTGGTCACTGCCCACATTTCCGGGCGCATGCGCAAGAACTACATCCGCATCCTCACCGGCGACAAGGTCAAGGTCGAGATGACGCCCTACGACCTGACCAAGGGTCGCATCACCTACCGCATGAAATGACAATTCTGCCAATGCGCCTTGTCCTGCTTGCATGGCTCCTGCTCGCCGGAACGGCGACTGCATCCGACGTCTACAAGTGGAAGGATGCCGATGGCGGCCTGCACTTCACTGATACCCCGCCGCCGCCCGGCGCCACCCTGATCAGCGGTCCCAAGATTACGCGACCGGCAGCGTCCGCTCCGTCGCAGCCCGATTGCCGGACCGACATTTCCGCCAAAGACTGCGCAAGAGCACGCGTCGCGCTGGAGCGCGATGCAGAATCGCTCAAGGCTGAAATGCCGCCTGAAGACCCGGCCGCGAGCGACGCCCATGCGCGCCGGGCGGATGAGTTGCGCAGGCAGGATTGCGAGCAACTCCAGCAGGCGAAAACCGCGATCGAGAAACGCCTGAACGGCGAGTCATCTGAAATACTGACCGACGAAGAACGCGCAGCCCAGCCCGCGCAGTTGGCCGATATCGAGCGCAGACTGCGCGAGAATTGCCGATAGGGCATCCCCGCGTCAGCCACGCAACTTCACGCGCCAGCCTATTCCTCCACCACCACCGGCAACTTCTCCGCGGCTTCGGTTTCGACCTTCAGCGCATCCTCGCGCACGGTCAGGCGTACCTTGCCGCCTTCCGCCAGCTTGCCAAACAGCAGCTCATCGGCCAGTGCACGCTTGACGTTGTCCTGGATCACCCGCGCCATCGGGCGCGCGCCCATCTGCGGATCGAAGCCGTTTTCGGCCAACCAGCGACGTGCCGCCGCATCCACGTCCAGCGAAACGTGCTTCTCCTGCAACTGGGTCTCCAGCTCGATGAGGAACTTGTCGACCACGCGCAGGATGTGGTCGAAATCCAGTGCACCGAACTGCACGATGGCATCGAGGCGATTGCGGAACTCCGGAGTGAACGCCTTGCGCAAGACCTCCATGGCATCCGAAGCGTGATTCTGCTCGACAAAGCCCATCGTGCGCCTTGCTGCGGCCTGGGCACCGGCGTTGGTGGTCATCACCACGATCACGTTGCGGAAATTGGCCTCACGACCATTGGTATCCGTCAACACGCCGCGATCCATGATCTGCAACAGCACGTTGTAGACATCCGGGTGGGCTTTCTCGATCTCATCGAGCAGCAAAACGCAATGCGGATGCTTGACGATCTGCTCGGTAAGCAGGCCGCCCTGATCGAAACCGACGTAGCCCGGAGGCGCACCAATCAGGCGTGAAACGGAATGCGCTTCCATGTATTCGGACATGTCGAAACGCACCAGCTCCACGCCAAGCTGCAGCGCAAGCTGACGGGTGACCTCGGTCTTGCCGACGCCGGTTGGTCCGGCAAACAGGAAATTGCCGATCGGCTTGTTGGGGGCTCCCAATCCCGAGCGCGCCATCTTGATCGCGCTGGTCAGGATCTCAATGGCCGAATCCTGGCCGAACACGACCATCTTGAGGTTGCGTTCGAGGTTGCGCAGCACGTCGCGATCCGAAGCCGAAACCTGCTTGGGCGGAATGCGCGCCATGCGCGCCACGATGTATTCGATCTCGGCCACGTCCACCTTGCCGTTGCGCTGGTCGGCCGGCAGCAGACGCTGGCGCGCACCGGCTTCGTCGATCACGTCGATGGCCTTGTCCGGCAGCAGACGATCTGAAATATGCTTGACCGACAGGTCGACGGCCGCCTTCAGCGCATCACCGGTGTACTCGATGTTGTGGTGCTCCTCGAAACGGGACTTGAGGCCCTTGAGAATCTCGATGCTGTCAGCGACGCTCGGCTCGACCACGTCGATCTTCTGGAAGCGACGTGCCAACGCGCGGTCCTTCTCGAACACGCCGCGATATTCCTGGAATGTGGTTGATCCGATGCAGCGCATTTCACCCGAGGCCAGCATGGGCTTGATCAGGTTGGATGCGTCCATGGTGCCGCCCGAAGCGGAGCCGGCGCCGATGATGGTGTGGATCTCGTCGATGAACAGGATCGCACCCGGCTCCTTGCGCAATTGGGCAATAACCGACTTGAGGCGCTTTTCGAAATCGCCGCGATACTTGGTGCCGGCAACCAGCGCGCCCAGGTCGAGCGCGTAGATGGTGGCATCCTTGAGCACCTCCGGAACCTGTCCTTCGACGATGCGTTTGGCCAGTCCTTCGGCCAGCGCGGTCTTGCCCACGCCAGCCTCGCCGACGTAGAGCGGGTTGTTCTTGCGCCTGCGGCACAGCACCTGGATGGTGCGCTCGATCTCCAGCTCGCGACCGATCAGTGGGTCGATCTTGCCCTGTCGTGCAAGCTCGTTGAGATTGTTGGCGAATTCGACCAGCGGATTGCCGCGGCCTTCCTCGCTGCTTTCGCCTTCACGAGCGGCGCCTTCCGGACTGGCCGCACCGGGAGCCGAAGATTCATCGCCCAGCTTGGCGATTCCATGGGAAAGAAAATTGACCACATCCAGCCGGTTCACGTCCTGCTGGCTCAGGAAGTAGACGGCATGCGAATCCTTTTCGCCGAAAATGGCAACCAGCACATTGGCGCCGGTCACTTCCTTGCGGCCTGAGGACTGCACATGGTAGACCGCGCGCTGCAACACGCGCTGGAAGCCGAGGGTGGGCTGGGTGTCGCGTTCGTCTTCGGCAGGAAGCACCGGTACCGTCTCGGCGATGATCGAACGCAGGTCGCGTCCCAGCTTGCCGATGTCGGCGCTGCACGCGCGCAACACCTGCGTGGCCGAGGGATTTTCAAGCAAGGCAAGCAACAGGTGCTCGACGGTCATGAATTCATGCCGCTGCTCGCGTGCCTGCTTGTAGCACTGGCCGATGGTGAGTTCGAGATCCTTGCTGAACATCCGTTTAGCCTCTCTGGATGACTGATGCGTCGGATATGTGGGACCGCTCAGGATTTTTCCATGGTGCACAACAGCGGATGTTGGTGCGTCCTCGAGAATTCGTTGACCTGGGTTACCTTGGTTTCCGCAATCTCCCTCGTATATACGCCACAAACGCCCTTTCCGCGCGTATGCACGTGCAACATGACCTGCGTGGCGCGTTCCCGGTCCATGGTGAAGAAAGTCTCCAGCACGATGACGACAAAATCCATGGGCGTGAAGTCGTCATTGAGGATCACCACCTGGTACATCGGCGGCTTGGCTACCTGGGGCGGCGCCACCTCGACCGCAAGGCCGTGGCTGTGCTCGTTGTCCTGGTTTGACTGGGATGACATGTGCTCGATCGGAATGCTGCACTTGCTTGCAGTATAGGTTCCGCTGCGCCGCGATCAAGTGATAATCATTGCCACGGGAACTCCGGCGATCTCCTGTAAACTGCCGGCCATGAACGTTGACCGGACCGCCGCACCGCTGATTTCATCGCAAATCGATGTCTGGCGCCCGCGCGTGACCGTTGCCACCGTGGTGCCACGCGATGGCTGCTTTCTTCTGGTCGAGGAAAATGTCCACGGCAAACACGTCATCAACCAGCCAGCGGGACACCTGGAACCCGGGGAAAGCCTGCAACAGGCCGCCATCCGCGAGACCCTGGAAGAAACCGGCTGGCACATCGAACTGGATTGCCTGATCGGCGTCCAGCAATGGACCAGCACCGTGTCGGGAAGCCAGTTTGTCCGCTTCACCTTTGCCGCGAGGCCGCTGCGCCACGATCCCCTGTTGACGCTGGACGAGGGCATCATCGGCACGCTGTGGCTGGGACGTGAACAGATCCAGTCTTTGGCCGCGCGCCTGCGCAGCCCGCTGGTGCTGGACAGCATCGACCAATGGATCGACGGTCGTCGCCTGCCCCTGGACAGCGTTCGCCAGTTGGCGCCCGGCACGCCGGCAATCTGAACGCCATGCAGCGCGGCCTGACCATGGTGGGCGTGTCCGGAGGCGTGGATTCCTCGGTTGCCGCATTGCTCCTGTCGCGCGAATCAGGCCCGCTCGCCGGCATGTTCATGCAGAACTGGGAAGAAGACGAGCGCTTTGGCCCCTGTCGTGCGGACGAGGATCGCCGCGACGCCGTTGCCGTTTGTGCCAAGCTGGGCATTCCCTTCCACGCGCGAAATTTTGCGCGCGAGTACTGGGACCAGGTGTTCGAGCACTTCATTGCCGAGTACCGCGCGGGTCGTACGCCCAACCCTGACGTGCTGTGCAATCGCGAAATCAAGTTCAAGACCTTTCTCGATCATGCGCGCGCGCTGGGCGCCGAACGCATCGCCACCGGCCACTATGCACGCATCGAGCATCGCGACGGCCAGTGGCTGTTGCTGCGCGCCTTGGATTCCAACAAGGACCAGAGCTACTTCCTGCACGCGCTCGGCCAGCAACAACTGGCGGCAACCGTGTTTCCCCTGGGCAGCATGCTCAAGCCCGAGGTGCGCCGGATTGCGCTCGAGGCCGACTTGCCCACGCACGCCAAGAAGGACTCCACCGGAATCTGTTTCATCGGCGAGCGCGACATCCGCGACTTCCTCGGTCGTTACATTCCGGCCCGTGCCGGCGAAATCCACACGCCGGACGGACAGCGCATCGGCGAGCACCCGGGATGCTGGTACTTCACGCTTGGCCAGCGCGGAGGCCTTGGCATCGGCGGGCGACGCGACTCCAATGGCGAGCCCTGGTATGTGGTCGGCAAGGACGTATCCCGAAACATCGT
This sequence comes from Gammaproteobacteria bacterium, assembly GCA_004295005.1. GTDB lineage: Bacteria > Pseudomonadota > Gammaproteobacteria > Xanthomonadales > Rhodanobacteraceae > Dokdonella. Next base: position 30,638 of record SHNG01000128.1, on the reverse strand, counting down.
GTATGCGGTGCAGGGCCAGGCCAGCGAGTGGCTGCAGTCCCATGCGCTGGTTGCCGGCCAGATCAACTGGATTGCCGGCACGCCGCCTGCCCGGGAATTCCGCTGCACGGCGATGATCCGCTACCGCCAGGAACCGCAGGCATGCATGGTCAGGCTGGTCGGCAACGAAGCAGACGTCCGGTTCGATCAGGCGCAGCGGGCAGTCAGCCCCGGTCAGTCTGTGGTCTTCTACCAGGGTGCCATTTGCCTTGGCGGAGGCGTCATCGAGTCCAGTGACGCGCCCTTCGGTCGCATCGACGCCAACATGGCGGTTGCACAACACACAATGGAGACGAGCCATGCGTGAATCCCGCGTGATCGCTCTTTCCGGCGTGTTCCAGGCTGCCACACTGGTTCATTGCCTGGCACGCGATGGCCGCTGCGACATGGCCGCGGCCGAATCCAGCCTGGCCAGCGTTTTCCGCATAGACAGCGACAGCGCCGCGGAAGTATTTGGCGGCTTGTCCGGAATCCGCCTCGGCATGGAGGTACTGGTTTCAAGTCTCGACGGCAATCAGCGCGTACCCGCGGTATCCCGACTGGTGATCGGCCTCATGCGCCTGGAACGCAAGCTCGCTGCACGCGCCGAAATGCGCGAACAGTTGCGCCAGGGAATCGAATCCATCCAGCGCCAGGTGGATCACCTCGGCATCACCCACGCCACCGTGCAATCCCGATTGGCCGAGCTGTACAGCCACACGCTGTCCAGATTGCGTCCACGCATCATGGTGCACGGGAATCCCGCACAGTTGGCCGATCCGGCGCGCGTGGAACAGATCCGATCCATGTTGCTGGCCGGCATTCGCGCTGCCGTGCTTTGGCGCCAGGTCGGCGGCAGCCAGTGGCGACTGATCCTGCGCCGCAGCGAATACGCCATGCTGGCGCGCGGATTGCTGGCGCGCAGCACGCTGGACCGCGGCTGACAAGCTCGTAGAGCCGAACTTGCTCGGCTGCATCTGTGGCGTTGACGCGAGCGGAGCAAGCTCCGCTCTACGGGGAACGCGCAAACCTGCAGGCGATCGCCGTGCCGGGCTTGCTCGGCTGGATGCAGGTCGTTGCCTTCGATGTTGACGCGAGCGGAGCAAGCTCCACTCTACGGGGAACGCACAAACCCGCAGGCGATTGCCGTGCCGGGCTTGCCCGGCTGGATGTCTACTTGGGTGCGCTGATGCGGATCGAGTCGTCGTAGCGGATTGTCTGCACCACGTGGCTCTTGCGTCCCTTGGCTTCGCCGTCGCTTTCGCTGCGTACGATCCTGCCCGCCTCATCGAGGTACGCGGTCACATGCGAATTGACCGTGATGCCCATGATGGTGGTACTCAGGTCATAACTGACTGCGCGCAGGGTGGCGCCATCGATCGTTTTCATACCCTCGTCCTTGATATTGCGCGTACCCGAGCGGACCTCGTTGATGGTCATCGGCAACAGGGCCTTGAACATCGCGCTCATGTCGATTGGCGGCTGCATCCAGTCCCCGTCTCCGGAGCGCATCCACGTTCCTTCCGGAAGGATCACGAATGAAACCTGGTCGGTTGATACGCGAATACGCTCAAGCGTGTCGAACTCGGTATGGGTACGTGTTTCCCTGCCCTTTTCATCCCGCGAGAGCGTCTCGGTGGCACACCGCGAACCGAGCATGGTCTGGTAGGCACTGAACAATGACTGCTCCGCGCCGGCATCCGCAGACGCTTCTTGCGGAACCCAACCCATGGCCAGCATTCCGGCCAACACCATCATCCCGAACATTCGACGCATGCTTTACTCCCCAGGTTGGCAAGAGCCTATCCTGCCGATCCGCAGCCGGTTCTGCAAACCCTCGAATCCCGGCAAACCGGGACCACGGCATGACAGGCGCGCCAGTTGATCAGCGTTGCCTTAAACTATGCACCGCTTTCCACAGGCAACAATTCCTCGAAGCCTGAATTTCCCAACCACCCACAAAGCTGCCAGGACGTGCGATCCAGTCGGTAAAGGCACTGGCTGACACGTCATGGTCAAGGCGACTTTCCCCTTGCGGAGCCCGTCATGATTTTTGAAACCCTCGCGACCACAGGCCATGAAGAAGTGGTGTTCTGCCACAACAAGGATGCCGGCCTGAAGGCCATCATCGCCATCCACAACACCGTGCTCGGACCTTCCCTTGGCGGCCTGCGCATGTGGCCCTACAAGAGCGAGCAGGAGGCGATCGACGATGTACTGCGCCTGTCGCGTGGCATGACTTACAAGAATGCGGTGGCAGGACTCAATCTCGGCGGCGGCAAGGCCGTCATCATCGGCGACCCGGCCCGCGACAAGTCCGAAGCCCTGTTCCGCGCCTTTGGCCGGTTCGTCAACTCCTTGAACGGGCGTTACATCACTGCCGAAGACGTCGGTATCGATGTCAACGACATGGAATGGGTATTCCGCGAAACATCCTTTGTCACTGGCGTGCACCAGGTCCACGGCGGCTCCGGTGATCCATCGCCATTCACCGCGTTCGGCGCCATGCAGGGCCTGCTGGCCACGCTGCATGCATGCTACGGCAACGAGGATGTCGGCAAGTATCGCTACGCAGTGCAAGGTGCCGGCCACGTCGGCATGGAGTTCATCAAGCTCCTTCGCGAGCACGATGCCAAGGTTTATGTCACCGACATCAACAAGGAACTCGTGCAGCGCGCCGTCGATGAATACGGCTGCACCGCCGTCGGCCTGGACGAGATCTACGATACCGATGCCGACGTCTACAGCCCGTGCGCGCTGGGTGGAACGGTCAACGAGCAAACCCTGAAGCGGCTCAAGTGCAAGGTCATCTGTGGCGCGGCCAACAACCAGTTGGCCAACAACCAGATCGGCGATGAGGTGTCCAGGCGCGGCATCTTCTACGCTCCGGACTATGCGGTGAATGCCGGTGGCGTGATGAACATTTCCCTGGAGATCGATGGCTACAACCGCGAGCGCGCGATGCGCATGATGCGCACCATCTACCACAACGTCAGCCGCATCTTCGAGATTGCCAAGCGCGACGGAATTCCGACCTACCTGGCCGCCGATCGGCTGGCCGAGGAGCGTATTTCCACGATCGGCAAGCTGCGCCTGCCACACCTTGGCGTTTCCGCACCCAGCTTCCAGGGCCGTCGCGGAAGTTGAGCTTCCGCATCGCACGGTGATGCCACGCAGCTTTCTGCCAACCCGCAATCCATGAGTCCGCGCCATGCAGCCATTTCAACTTGATGACGACCTCGCCGCGCTTCGCGAAGCCGTGCAGACCTTTGCAGACAAGGAAATCGCACCACGCGCCGACCTCATTGACCGCGACAACCAGTTCCCCGCGGACCTGTGGCGCAAGCTGGGCGACCTTGGCCTGCTCGGCATCACCGTACCCGAGGAATTCGGGGGTTCGGGCCTCGGCTATCTCGCCCATGTGATTGCCCTGGAGGAAATCTCGCGTGCTTCCGGTTCCGTGGGCCTGTCCTACGGTGCACACTCGAATCTTTGCGTGCAGAACCTGAGCAACAACGGCAGCGACGAACAGCGTCGCAAGTACCTGCCAAAGCTGTGCACTGGCGAATGGGTAGGCGCACTCGCCATGAGCGAACCAGGCGCGGGTTCGGACGTGGTCGGCTCGATGACCTGCAAGGCGGAGTTGAAGGGCGATGTCTGGGTCGCCAACGGCTCCAAGATGTGGATCACCAACGGGCCGGATGCCGATGTCCTGCTGGTCTACATGCGCACCGCGCCGCGGCCGGCCGGATCGCGCTGCATGACTGCTTTCATCGTCGAGAAGGGCATGAAGGGTTTTTCCACGGCGCAAAAGCTCGACAAGCTCGGCATGCGCGGATCCAACACCTGCGAGTTGGTGTTCGAGAACTGCGAGATTCCCACGCAGAACGTTGTCGGCCAGGTCAACGAAGGTGTGCGCGTACTCATGAGCGGCCTCGACACCGAGCGCCTGGTGTTGTCTGGCGGACCAATCGGCCTGATGCAGGCTGCCATCGACATTGCCCTGCCCTATGCGCGGGAGCGCAAGCAATTCAATGCTCCGATCGGCACCTTCGGCATCATGCAAGCCAAGATTGCCGACATGTACACGGCCCTGCAGTCGTCGCGTGCCTACGCCTACATGGTGGCGAGGGATTTCGACCAGAACGTGCGTTCGCGCATCGACCCGGCCGCATGCCTGCTCAACGCCTCGCAAAGCGCAGTGCGGGTTACCCTGGAAGCCATCCAGACTTTGGGCGGCAATGGCTACATCAACGAGTACGCGACCGGACGCCTGTTGCGTGATGCCAAGCTTTACGAGATCGGAGCCGGCACAAATGAGATCCGGCGCATGCTGATCGGGCGGGAATTGTTCCACGGCAAGACCTGAAGCAACCGATTGGCATCGCCAGGCCACCCCCGAAAACCCGCTTTGGGCCTGCTTGATATGCAAGTTTTTGTGACACGACCCCGAATCCACCACTCGGCAATGGCAGCGGGTGGCAATGGCCCGTTGCAGGAGTAGACTGGCCGCAACCGCAGCCGGGGGGATGCATGGGGCTGATCGACGACAGCCTGGAATTCGTATCGGAGTCCGCAGGGACCCCGCCCTGGAAAGTGCTGGTCGTTGACGACGAGCCCGAGTTCCACCAGGTCACCCGCCTCGTCCTCGGCAACTTCCGATTCGCCGATCGTCCCCTGCAATTGATCAGCGCGTATTCGAGCAGCGAAGCCGAAGCCTTGCTGCGCGAACATGCGGACACGGCCGTCATGCTGCTCGATGTCGTGATGGAAACCGACCAGGCCGGACTCGACCTGGTGCGCATCGTTCGCGAGCGCCTCAAGAACCAGTTCGTTCGCATCGTGCTGCGCACCGGTCAACCCGGACAGGCGCCGGAACACGAGGTTGTCGCCGCCTACGACATCAACGACTACAAGGAAAAGACCGAGCTCACTGCGCAGAAGCTTTCCACCACCATGTACTCGGCACTGCGCGCTTACCGCGACATGCGCACCATCGAAGCCAGTCGCCGTGGCCTCGAGGTGGTTATCCGGGCTTCCACCGAGGTGTTTGCCCATCACCAGCCTCAGCGATTTGCCTCGCTGGTGCTCGGCAAGATCACCGAGTTGCTCGGCGTCGAAGCGGGCGCCGCCTGCTTTCGCATTTCCCATCCGAACGGAAAGCTGCCGGATCATTTCCAGGTGGTTGCAGCGAGCGGTGATTTCACGCGCTATCTCAAGCGCGATGCCGAAGGGGCATTGCCTGCACACATGGTGCAATCCCTGCACAACGCATTCAGCCAGAAGCGGCACGTTTTCCGCGACGACCACTACGTGCTGCATTTCATGGACAGCGACCAGACGGAGGCGCTGTTGTACGTCGGCGAAGCACACCAGCTTGACGAGCATTCGCACCGCCTCATGCAGGTTTTCTGCAGCAATGTCGCCATCGCCTATGAAAACCTGCACCTGAACCAGGAGTTGTTCGACAGCCAACTGGACATGGTGTACTTGCTTGCCGGCGCCGCCGAGTCACGCTCGCGGGAAACCGCCAACCATGTGCGCCGCGTCGGCATGCTGGCGCAGATGCTCGGTCAATTGCATGGCCTTGATGAAGCCACCTGTGAAATGCTTCAGTTGGCCGCACCGCTGCACGACATCGGCAAGATCGGCATTCCGGATGCCATCCTCAACAAGCCCGGACCCCACACGCCGGAGGAAGCCGCCATCATGCGCACCCATGCAGAACTCGGGGCAAGACTGCTTTCCGGCACACGGCGTCCGGTTTTCCAGTTGGCCGCCGTGATTGCGCAGACCCACCACGAGAATTTTGACGGAAGCGGCTATCCGGGAGCACTGGCCGGAGAGCAGATTCCAATTGCCGGACGCATTACCGCGCTCGCCGATGTCGTGGATGCCCTGGGCAGTCGTCGTTGCTACAAGGAGCCCTGGAGCGACGAGGCAATCCGCAAGTTCGTCGTAGAACAACGCGGGCGCAAGTTCGACCCGGCCCTGGTCGACCTGTTGACGATCAATTGGGGCCAGTTGAGAGCCTTGCGCCAGCAATTGCCGGACGACTGAGGCAATCCAGGGTTTTCCGGGTCAGTGCAGGGTCTCGCGCCTGCCTGTTACGGGGTCTTCGTGGTACCCACGACTTTCGGGGCCTTGAAGCGGATGCAGAGATTGATGCCTTTTCCGGGCGCGCTGTCGACCACGATGGTCCCACCCAGCGCCTTGGTGACCAGGTTGTAGACAACGTGCATGCCAAGCCCCGAACCGCCTGAACCACGGCGGGTGGTGAAGAATGGATCAAACATGCGCGAACAAGTCAGCTCGTCCATGCCAACCCCGTTGTCGCGATATTCGATAACGGCATGTTCATCGTCACGCGACACCCGAATATCGATTGCGCCCGTCCTACCATCCGCAAATCCGTGAATGATCGAGTTCATCACCAGGTTCGAAATCACCTGGTACAGGGCCCCGGGCGCGGTGTTGCAGACCACCGGTTCCGTCGCATGCACCGTGATCTGATGTGGAATCCTCTTCAACGCGGGCCCGAGGGTTACCAGTATCTCGTTGATGCAAACCTCAAGGTCGACCACCCGTCGTGCCTCGTCGGTCTGGTCAACGGCTACCTGCTTGAAACTCCGCACCAGTTGCGCGGCACGCTGCAGGTTGCGCAGGATCAGCCTGGAACTCTCCAATGATGCCTGTTCAAAGCGCTGCAGGTCCGATCGTTTCAGTTCTCCGCTCTGCGTGAGTCTTGAAATGCGCGTCGCCTCTTCCTCCAGGTGCGAAGCCGCGGTCACGCTGATGCCAATGGGCGTGTTGATTTCGTGCGCAACACCGGCAACCAGTCCTCCCAGCGAAGCCAGTCGTTCGGCTTCGACGAGTTGGCCCTGGGTATGGGTCAGGCGATCAAGCGTTTCCTTGAGTTCACGATTTGCCACGCTCAGGTCGGCGGTACGGCGATCAACGCGCGACTCCAGCTCGTCATTCAGTTTCCGCAACGCAGCTTCGGCGGACTTCAAGGCACTGATGTCATGCGTGGTCCCGACCATGCGCAACGCGCGACCCTCCGCATTTCTATCCACCACGCGACCGCGGGTGAGCACCCATGTCCAATGCCCCTGGGCATCCGGGGTCCTGTAACTCGACTCAAATACGGGCGTCTCTCCTTTGAGGTGTGCGCGAACCGCCGATTTGAACGCGCTCAGGTCATCCGGGTGGATGTAGGGTTGATAGTCGCTGATCAGATCTCCCACCCGTTCCGACGTTACCGCCAGAGAGGGCAACTTGTTTTCCCGGTGCAAGCGCCCAGACCTGGTATCGACATCCCACAGTTCGCCGCCACTGCCCCAAAGCGACAGCTTCAGGCGTTCCTCGCTCTCGCGGATCGCCTGCGCAGCCAGATTGCGTCTTCGCCACCCGGCGCGCACGCGCCACCCCACCAGCAAGGCAACTAGGATCGCTGCGGCCAGATAGGCCAGGCCCGCAAGCGGCGACTTCCACGGAGAAGGCTGCACGCGAACATCCAATACGGTTTCCTCACCGAATTCGCCATTGCCCTCGTAACGCGCTCGCAAGCGCAATCGATACGACCCGGCGGGCAGGTCGGTGTAGGTTGCAATGCGACGTGATGCCGGGGTTTCGATCCAGTTGGAATCGTGGCCGTCGAGCAGGTAGCTGTAACGGATGGATTCTGGATTGACGAAATCCAGTGCGGCAAATTCGAATGACACATTGTCATCGTTGTAGTTCAGGTCAACCAGGCCACCTTCCCAGATCCTGCTGTCGAGGGGTGAGCTTGGATCCTTCCAGCGCAATGCAACCGGAGCGTTCTGCAACAGAAACCGGGTTGCGACCACCTTGGGCGGCGGCGGCACCTTTACGTCCCGGGGATTGAAGATGGTGATGCCATCGAGCCCGGAAAACACCATGCGGCCGCCTGGCAGCCTGCTGCCGCCATTGACCCAGTATCCGGTTGCCAGGGTGCCGTCATACCGCCCGAAATTGGTGAAAGTCCGGCGTTGACGATCGAGTTTGCTGATGCCAACCGTCGTGCTGATCCACAGGTTGCCATCGGCATCCTCAAGGATTGCCCCGATGGCCTCCGTGGCAAGGCCGTCCTTCGATCCGAATGTCTCAAACCGGGGTTGCCTGGCATTGCCCGGCAGCAGGTGACTGAGTCCTCCACCCTGGGTGCCGATCCACAGCTCCCCGCGCGAATCCACGGTGAAGGTTGATATGGAATCACTGCCAATGGAAGCCGGATCGCTGCGACTGAAACGAAAATTCTCGAACTGGCCTGTTGCCAGGGTGTAGCGGTCGAGTCCACCGATCAGCGAACCCAGCCAGAGCTCGCCGCTGGAGTTGGAACTGATCGCCCAGATCGCTTCGCTGCCCGGCGCCAGACCACTGGCTGCCTTGGTCGGGCTGTAGGGATGGTGGACAAAGTTCGAACAGCCGGAGCACAGCTCATCCAGACCGTGGTCGCGTGTTCCGACCCACAGGGTCCCGGCGCGATCCTCGTACAAGGTGAGTATCGCGTCATCGGCGAGACTGGTCGGGTCCTTCGGATCGTGGCGAAAGCGTTGGAATCCCTCACTGCCCGGCAGCATGCGGTTGAGGCCGCCACCGATGGTGGCCACCCACAGGCTGCCATCCCGGGTTCGTGTCACATACTGGACAAAATCATGCGAGAGTGAGTCCTCGCGGGCGGGGTCGTTCCGGAAACGGGCAATGACGCCTTTGTCCGGATCCACATGGACCAGGCCGCCCCCTTCCAGCATTCCCGCCCAAAGGGTTCCATCGGCATCACCGAAAACCGTGCGAGCCTGACGCGTCGGCAAGGTTTTCGGGTTTCCAGGAACGCTCTCGATGCGGCTGAATGAGCGCGTCCTCGGATTGTGCACGGAAAATCCGTTGGCCCACGACCCGACAAACAGCAAGCCATCCCGCCCATGCAACAACATGGAAAGCCGATTGGCGACAACGGTGGTTTCGCGGGACGGGTCGTGCTGGTAGTAGGAAAAGATTCCCGAAGCCGGTTGCAATCGCGCCAAGCCGCTGTTTTCTCCGGCAATCCACAAGGATCCATCCACATCCGCAAGCAGGGCGCGCACCGCCTGATCGTGCAGGACCGTACCGTCCAGTGGGCTTCCCCGCGAGTAGTGCTGGATCTGCATGCCATCCGGGTCCATGGCATACAGACCATCGGCATCGGTTCCCACCCAGATCCGGCCATCGGAGGTCTGCGCCAGCGCAAACACGTTGAGGGAGTCGGAAGAAGATGCGCGCATCTCGCGCAATCCCTGGCCATCGGCATCCACCCGCCAGAGTCCATCTCGCGTACCCAGCCAGACACGCCCATCCCGACTTTGCATCATGCAACGGACGGAGCGTAGTGCATCGGACATGGCCATCGGAGCGGGCAGCAAGGTGCTGGTTGCCCGGTCAAGCCAGAGCATGCGTCCACTGGCATTGGCGACCCAAAGCCGGTGGTCCTTGTCGAGCATCATGGCGGAAATGCGATCGCTGGCCTTTTCCTCGTCGTGGGTGGTACCCAGACCGATGTTTTCGAATCGGTCCAGCAACGGGTCGTAACGGTTCAGTCCCGAATTGCGGGTCCCAACCCAAAGCGATCCATCACTGTCGCTGGCCAGAGCCAGGACATAATTCTGAGTAAGGGACCAAGGGTCGTCACGGTCGGCCTTGTAGACGCGAAACTCCGAACCATCGAAGCGATTGAGGCCGTCCTGGGTGCCGATCCAAAGAAATCCGGTGCTGTCCTGAGCCATGGCCAGGACCGTGGAATGCGACATGCCTTGCGCCGGCCCGAAGGTGCGGAAATGGATGTTGTCCGTGCCCGGAACATTGCCCGCCAGCAATACCTGGCTCCATGCGATCAGTGCAAACGGCAGCCATCGCCCGACCCACCGTGCGGCCATGGCAGGCCATCCCCTGGAATCGATGCGCGCGCCGTGCATGATGGTGGAAGGCTAGCCCCAGAGTGGGCAGCGGACAAGCTCCGGGAAAACCTGGTCCATGATGACACCCGTTCCCTGCGTTTCTCTTGCAGACGCCGCCTGTCTGCTGCAATGACCGCCCGGACGAGTGCTGCCAATCCCTTGACCGGCTTCACGCTCCCTGCCCGTACATTCGGCCTATTCTCCGCTTCTCTGCCGGGATGACGCTCATGAAACGAAGAATCTGCACGGGCCTGTTGGCCTGCCTGATATGGGCCGGTGCGCCGAATGCCCATGCCCTGCTGCACGAACCCATCTTCGACAGCGGCTTCGAATCGCCGACCGACCTGCCGCAGAGCGACGCGGAAGCGGCACGCTTCCTGACCCAGGCAACCTTTGGGCCCACGCTTGCCGAAGTGGCGCGACTGCGTGCCATCGGCTATTCGGAGTGGTTTCGTCAGGAGTTCAACAAGCCGAACACGGCCGTGCGGCCATTCATGGAACTCGTTGATGAAAACCGCGAGGCGGCCGGCGAATCCGGCGTCAGCCACAACCAGCGGCTTGATCGCTGGTTCCATACCGCCGCCATCGGCAGCGATCAATTGCGCCAACGGGTTGCCTACGCACTCAGCCAGATCCTGGTCATCTCCGACCGCAACGGCACCCTCAGCGGTGAGCCGATTCAGGTCAGCGAGTACTGGGACATCCTCGCTCGCAATGCATTTGGCAACTACCGCGAGCTGCTGGACGAGGTCACCTGGAACCCGTCCATGGGCAAATATCTCAGTCACTTCCGCAACCGCAAGGCATCGGCGGATGGCTTGCGCCAGCCGGACGAGAATTACGCTCGCGAGATCATGCAGCTCTTCACCATCGGCCTGATCGAACGCAATCTCGATTTCTCCCCGCTGCTGGACAACGGCCAGACGATTCCGACCTACAACCAGAACACGGTCACCAACTACGCCAAGGTCTTCACCGGGTTCAACTACAACAACGCCACCACGATCAGCAACGGTACCAACACCTACCTGCGCATGACCTGCATCGCGTCCGAGCATGACACCACCCAGAAGATCCTGGTCGGCGATACGGTCATTCCCGCCGGCCAGAGTTGCGCGACCGACGTGGATGATGGCGTCGACCTGTTGTTCGCACACGCCAACATTGCCCCCTTCATCTCGCGTCAGTTGATCCAGCGCTTCACGTCCAGTTCGCCCTCACCCGCCTACATCCAGCGTGTGGCCGAAAAATTCGTCGACAATGGTTGGGGTGAGCGCGGTGACATCAGTGCCGTGGTCCGCCAGGTGTTGATGGACCCGGAGGCGCGCGGTGCGCCAACCGCCACCAGCGGCAAGCCACGCGAGCCCCTTCTCAAGCTCACCGCCATGTGGCGCGCCTGGGATGCGCAAATGCCGGCTGCGGATGTCTATGGCAACGTCCCCATGGGCATGACCAATCCGAGCGGAACCTATGGCCAGCGTCCGCTGGGTGCGGAGTCGGTGTTCAACTTCTTCGAACCCGACTTCCAGCAGCCGGGCCAAATTGCCGATGCCGGACTGTATTCGCCGGAGTTCCAGACCCTCAACGAAACCACCATCACGCTGACCGGCAACAGCCTGTATACCTACAGCTTCAGCAGCTATGTCGGAATGTCCAATCCGCCGACCACCCGCCCGCTGCTCAACCTTTCCCCGCTGACCTCGCTGGGAAGCAACTACGCGGCGATGGTCGATGAGGTCAACCGGCGCATGCTCTATGGAAGCATGTCGGCGACAACGCGCACCGCGCTGATCAATGCCCTCACCTTCATGGATGGCAACGTGTCGGCCAACGAACGCGCCCTGTCGATCATCTACCTCGTGGCGCTTTCGCCCGAATACGCCGTGCAGCGCTGAGGAGAGCACCCATGAGCAAGCATCCCGATTCACGCCGGCGGTTTCTGAAGCAGTTGTCCTGTGCACTCTGCGCGGGTAGTGCCTCCAGTCTGTTCCCCCAGCTCAATTTGATCGGCAACGCACTGGCGCAAACCACCGTGCCCGGCTACAAGGCGTTGGTCTGCATCTATCTCGCCGGCGGCAACGATGCCTGGAATCTGCTGATTCCCTACGACCAGACCCGTTACGACGTCTACAAGGACGCACGCAGCGGCGAATACAACGCCACCAGCAACCCGTCCGGCCTCGCCATTCCGCGCAGTTCCCTTGCCGCTACCCAGATCAGCGATGCCAGTGGCAGCTACGCGCTGCACCCAAGTACAGTTGACCGGACCGGCCCCAGCCAGCCCGGGCTGCGTTCGCTCTACAACCAGGGCAAGCTCGCCCTGATTTCCAATATCGGCACCCTGATCCGTCCGATCACCAAAGCCGAATACGCCAACACCGCCAATCGCCCACCGCAGCTGTACTCGCACAGCGACCAGGAAAATCTCTGGCACATCGCGCGAACCTCCAATTCCGTGCAGGGCTGGGGTGGACTGGTTGCCGATCAGGTACGCACCGGCAACCTCAACCAGTTGTTGTCCCCTTGCATTTCGATCGGCGGCGGCAACCGCTTCGAGGTCGGCGAGTTGACCTTCCCCTACCAGATGTCATCCAGCGGTGTGACCAACAATTCCGGCACGGGCACCACCGGAGCCAGCTTCCAACGGGCGACTGCCCTGCAACAGATGCTGGACGCCACCTACACCTCGCCTTACCAGTCCGAGTATCGGGACATCCTGCAACGCTCGCGTGATCTGTACACCCTGCTCAATTCCGGGCTGGCCACCGGCGGCATCGCGGCTGCGGACACCTTCGCAACCAATTTCCCCGACGAATCCCTGTCCAACCAGCTCAAGATGGTTGCGCGCATGATCAAGCTCTCGCGTGCAACCAATTTCAATATCCAGCACTCGCGGCAGATCTATTACGTGCGCCTGGGCGGCTTCGATCTGCATGACGGACTGATGAGCACGGGCAACTCGGGGCATGCCGCGCTTCTGACACGCGTCTCGCAAGCACTGGGCGCGTTCTGGCTTGCCCTTGGCGAAATGGGCGCGCAGTCGGAAGTGACCACCTTCACCATGAGCGAGTTCGCGCGCACCCTTTCCACCAACGGCAACGGTTCCGATCACGCCTGGGGCGCGGTCAACATGGTGCTCGGAGGCGCGGTCCAGGGTGGGCAGTTGTATGGCACCTTCCCGGATCAGCATCTGGATGGACCGGTCAGCCTCAGTCGCGGCCAGTTCATTCCTTCCACCAGCGTGGACCAGATGGCGGCGACGCTGGCTCGGTGGATGGGCATCACCAACAGTGCCGACCTCAACACGATCTTCCCGAACCTGCCGAACTTCCCGACCAACGATCTCGGCTTCATGGCGTGATGAGCGGACTCGCATCGTTGTTGTCTCGCGGCCGTGCAAGGACGGGCTCGTGTGCGGTTCTCTTGCTGGCATTGGCCCTGCTGATGCCATCAGCACATGCCGCCAGCGGCTGCGACAGCATCGCCAGCATTCCGATCACCTGGAACATCAATTACGCCATCGATATCCAGAGTGTGTTCAACACGCGCTGCTCCAATTGCCATGTCGATCATGGCGGAAATCCGTCGGGTGATCTCGATCTTGACCCCGAGTTTTCCTGGGACAATCTCGTCAATGGACCATCCAACGAGCAGCCTGGCCGGTTTCTGGTGGTTCCCGGTCAACCGCTGGACAGCGTCCTGTTCGAGAAAATCAATTGCGAAACGCCGGGTGCGGGCATGCGCATGCCACGCATGCGTCCACCGCTTCCGCTTGCCGAGCAGGCCCTGATTTTCGACTGGATCATGCTCGGTGCGCCGCGCGATCCGACCGATTTCATCTTTGCCAGCGGTTACGAACCACGCCCCTGACTCGGACTTACCCGAGTCTCAGCAACTGGTAGATGAATACGCCAAACAGGCGCGGCTCCATCGCCAGCATGAACAGCACGCCGTAGGCCGCGCCCCACAGGTGGGCGCTGTGATTGATGTTGTCGGTGCCCTTGCGATCCATGTAAATCGAATAGCCGACGTAGACCACCGCATAGACGATGGCCGGACAGGGAATGAAGAAGATCAGGATGGTCGACCACGGCTGCATCAACACGAAGGCAAACAACACGGCGGAAACCGCACCGGAGGCACCGAGGCTGCGATAGGCCGGATTGTGCGCGTTCCTCAGATAGGTGGGCAGAATCGAGACCACGATCGCCGAGAGATAGAACCCGACATAGCCAAGCGTGCCGATGTACTCGGAGACGAAGCGCTCGCTGAACGTCCCGAAGAAGTACAGGGTGAACATGTTGAACAGCAGGTGGGTGCCGTCTGCATGGATGAAGCCGTAGCTCACCAGCCGGTAGTACTGCTTGCCTCGACTGATCGCAGGCGGCCACAGGATCAGATCATCGAGCAACTTGCGGTTGCCGAACGCCATGAAGGACACCACGCAGGTGATGGCGATGATGACGAGCGTCGCACTGATGTTCAAGGTGGCTCCTGTGGCGTCGGAAATGGAGACAGGCACATCCATCGACGTACCGGGACCGGCAGTATCGCATCCGACCGATGACGCGGGCATGCGACACTGCATCCATGCCCACCCCGGATCGCAATCAGATCGTCATCATCGGCGCAGGCCCTGCCGGATTGATGGCCGCCGAATCCGCCCTGGCCAGCGGCGCCAGGCGCGTGTCTGTCTACGACCGCATGGGTTCGGTCGCGCGCAAGTTCCTGATTGCCGGCAAGGGTGGACTCAACCTCACCCACTCCGAACCCTTCGAACAGTTCATCACGCGCTTCCGCCCGCATCCGGGACCGGTTGCAGACTGGCTCAGACAATTCGATGCCGATGCCATGCGCGCGTGGGCCGCGGGGCTCGGTGTAGAAACCTTTGTCGGCAGCTCCGGCCGCGTGTTTCCGCACGACCTCAAGGCGGCACCGTTGTTGCGTGCCTGGGTACGCCGACTGCGCACCGAAGGCGTGCAATTTCATGTCAACCACGATTGGTTGGGCTGGAACGGCAATGGAGACTTGCGCTTCGTCCACGATGGTCGCGAGAGCCTCGTCAACGCGTCAGCGACCGTGCTTGCCCTGGGCGGCGGCAGTTGGCCGGTGCTCGGATCCAATGCCGCATGGGTGCCGCTGCTGCGCGAACGCGGCATCGAAGTGACGGCTTTGCAAGCGGCCAACTGCGGATTCGACGTGGGCTGGAGTCGCCATCTCGCATCCCGCTTCGCCGGCGCTCCGATCAAACCAGTGGCGATGACCTGGACCGATCCGTCCGGCACATCCATCCGTCGCCAGGGCGAGTTCGTACTCACCGAAACCGGCATCGAAGGCAGCCTGGTCTATGCATTGTCAGCCGGACTGCGCGAGGCCATCGTCCGCGACGGCACCGTGCAGGTTCATCTCGACCTCGCACCATTGCGCGACCACGCACGCCTGCAACGCGATCTTGCCAAGCCTCGCGGCAGCCATTCCATGTCCAAGCATCTGCATCGCCATGCGGGAATCGATGGCGCCAAGTCCGCGCTTTTGCACGAGATCCTGAAGCGTGACGTCTTCGATGACCCGGCTCGCCTGGCACAAGCGATCAAGGCCCTGCCCTTGCGCCTGCTGCGCCCGCGTCCCATCGAGGAAGCCATCAGCAGCGCAGGCGGCGTTGCCCTTTCCGCAGTCGACGAGAACCTGATGCTGCGCGCCATGCCTGGCGTGTTCTGCGCCGGCGAAATGCTCGACTGGGAAGCCCCAACCGGTGGCTATCTGCTCACGGCATCGATGGCTGGTGGATTCATTGCCGGTGCCGCTGCTGCGGCCCGGGTCAACCGTGACTGATCACCACTCGCTGCGATCAGGCAGCAAACCGCGCAACTCGGCATCCGAAAGGTTTCGCCACTGGCCCACCTTCAAGGCACCCAGCTTGACGTTGACAATGCGCACCCTACGCAACTGCTTGACCCGATAGCCGAACGCGGCAGCCATCAGTCGAATCTGCCGGTTCAAGCCCTGGGTGAGCACGATGCTGAACCCAAAGCGGGCAATCTTGCGCGTTCGACAGGGCTGGGTCATCTGCCCATGCACGCGCACGCCACGCGCCATGCCGGCAAGGAATTCCGTGGTCACCGCCTGGTTGACTCCAACCAGGTATTCCTTTTCGTGGTTGTTCTCCGAGCGCAGCAGTTCGTTGACGATATCGCCATTGCTGGTCAACAGGATCAGCCCTTCCGAGTCCTTGTCCAAGCGACCGATCGGAAAGATGCGTTGCTGATGGTCAATGAAGTCGATGATATTGCCCTTGACATGGGTTTCCGTGGTGCAGGTGATGCCGACCGGCTTGTTGAGCGCAATGTAGACATGCTTGCGAGTGCCCGGCGCGCTCTTGCGCTGCACCAGTGGCCGTCCCTCGACAAGGATCTCGTCGCCCTCGGCAACACTCTCACCGATGCGCGCGACCACGCCGTTGATCGTCACCTTGCGTGCTGCGATCAGGCGATCCGCTTCGCGTCGGGAGCAATGTCCACTTTCACTGATGATCTTGTTGAGTCGCATGGCGATCCGCTTCCTTTATGCCACTATGCCGCCCCAGCCAGCGGCGCACGGCGGCGCATCCTGTCACGACCGGCCGGATGCGGTCCATTGCTCAAGGCAACGCTGATCATGACCCACTCGTCCTGGGATTGCCGAAGGGCCTGTCCTGACATTCGAAGGCAGAGTGTGTAGTGCCCTGATTCCATCCATGGTTCGACAAGCCTGCCTTGAGCACAGACGATGGGCTCACCACGAACGAAAACAATCTATCCTTGTTGCATCAACCTGACTTTTGCCATGGGTCGCGTTGCGGCCGAATGGCCTAAGATCGGCCTTACCCGTACTCCGGAATCTCGAACCATGTCTCTTCGCCTGAACCTGGCCACCTCCCTGGCCATTGCCCTTGTTTTCGCCATGCCCCTGTCTGCATTTGCTGGCGCGGACGGCACAACCGCGAAAGCGGCCAACGAAAATCCGTTCTTCTCGCCCAGTCCTCTGCCCTATCACTTTCCGCAGTTCGACAAGATCCACAACGAGGATTACGAGCCAGCCTTCGACAAGGGCATGGCCGACAACCGCGCCGAAATCGAGGCCATTGCCAACAATCCGCAAGCAGCCAGTTTCGAAAACACCATTGTCGCCATGGAGCGCAGTGGCCAGCTGCTGGAACGCGTATCGCGAGTGTTCTTTTCCCAAGCGGGCACCAATACCAATGACGCGATCCAGGCGCTGCAAACCAAGCTTGCTCCACGCCTGGCCGCGCACACTGACGCCATCCTGCTCAATGGCAAGCTGTATGCGCGAGTCAAGGCAATCTTCGACCAGCGCGATTCCCTAAAGCTTGATGCGGAGTCGAAGCGTCTGGTCGAGCGTTATCACACCGACTTTGTGCGCGCAGGCGCACGCCTTGCGGACGCCGACAAGACACGCCTCAAGGCCATCAATGCCGAGCTGGCATCCCTGGCGACGCGTTTCAGCCAGAACCTGCTCAAGGAGAGCAACGCCGATGCGGTGGTGGTGGATGACCGCAGCCAGCTTGACGGCCTCACCGATGACGCGATTTCGGCGGCTGCGGAAGCGGCCAAGGCGCGCAAGCTCGATGGCAAATTCGTGATCGCGCTGATGAACACCAGCGGACAGCCGTCGCTGGCCTCACTCAAGAATCGCGAACTGCGCGAACGCATCATGAAGGCTTCCCTGAATCGCGGCAGCCACGGCGGAGACAACGACAATCGCGCCATCGTGGCGCAGACGGTGAAACTGCGAGCCGAACGTGCAGCCCTGCTCGGATACAAGAACCACGCCGACTATGTGTTGCAAGACCAGACCGCAGGCAGCATCGAGGCGGTCAACAAGCTGATGGGGCAATTGGCTCCACCGGCCGTTGCCAATGCCCGCGCCGAAGCGGCAGACATCCAGAAGGTGATCGACGCCGAAGGCGGCACCTTCAAGGTGGATGCTTCCGACTGGGCCTATTACACGGAAAAGGTTCGCCAGCAGAAATACGCCTTCGATGAACAGCAATTGCGCCCGTATTTCGAGATGAACAACGTGCTCGAGAATGGTGTGTTCTTCGCCGCCAACAAGCTGTACGGCTTGACCTTCAAGGAGCGCAAGGACCTGCCGAAGTATCTGCCCGATACGCGCATCTTCGAAGTGTTCAACGAGGACGGCTCGGCACTGGCCCTGTTCATCGTGGATTACTACGCGCGCAGCAACAAGCGCGGCGGAGCCTGGGCCAACGCCTACGTTTCGCAGTCCGGTTTGTTTGGCGACAAGCCCGTGATCGCCAATCACCTGAACGTGCCCAAGCCGGCGGACGGCGAGCCGACCCTGCTCACCTATTCCGAGGTCAACACCGCCTTCCACGAATTTGGCCACGCCCTGCACGGCATGTTCTCGAACGTGAAGTACCCGCGCTTCTCCGGCACTTCGGTACCACGCGACTTCGTGGAGTATCCGTCCCAGGTCAACGAGATGTGGGTTGCCTGGCCGGAAGTGCTGAAGAACTACGCCAAGCACTACAAGACCGGAGAGGCGCTGCCGCAGGCCCTGCTGGACAAGGTCAAAGCATCGGAAAAGTTCAACCAGGGTTTTGCCACCACCGAATACCTGGGGGCCGCCCTGCTCGATCAGGCCTGGCACCAGATCAGCGCCGCGCAGGCGCCACAGGCGGATGGCGTGCTGGAATTCGAGGCTGCCGCACTCAAGCGTGCCGGAGTGGATTTCGCCCCGGTGCCACCGCGCTATCGCACCACCTATTTCTCGCACATCATGGGCGGCTACTCGGCCGGCTACTACTCCTACATCTGGAGCGAAGTGCTGGATGCGGACAGCGTGGAGTGGTTCAAGAAGAACGGCGGTCTCACCCGCAGGAACGGCGACCATTTCCGCAACACCCTGCTCTCCCGCGGCGGGTCCGAGGATGCAATGGTCCTGTTCCGCAACTTCAGCGGTGGCGATCCGTACGTGCAGCCCCTGCTCGAGCGTCGCGGCCTGACGCAGCAAGGGCAGTGACCACCGACTGGCTCCCGCCCATGCGGGGGCCAGCCGTGCGGTGCACTGGCAGGGTGTCTCAAGGCGATGCAAGCGGCTAAGCTGGCAACATGGAACCCATGCTGAAACTGCACAACTGGATCGATGGCCGGCCCCAGGCTCCCAGCGAAGACCGCCATCTGGATGTGTTCGAACCGGCCACCGGCAAGGTGTTTGCCCAGTGTCCGGCTTCGACCGCGACTGATGTTGAAATCGCGGTGCAGGCGGCGAGCCGCGCCAGCGCTGGCTGGGCAAACACCCGACCCGAGGATCGCGCCCGCTGCCTGATGCGCCTGGCCGATCTCATCGAGGCCGAGCTCGACGCGCTGGCCGAGCTGGAATCGCGGGACAACGGCAAGCCCGTTGCGCTCGCGCGCGAACTCGATATCCCGCGCGCGGTGAGCAACCTGCGCTTCTTTGCCGCGGCCGTCACCCAGTGGCCCAGCGAAGCGCACCTGACATCGAACGAGACGCTCAACTTCACCCTGCGCCAGCCCATTGGCGTGGTGGGCTGCATCTCGCCCTGGAACCTGCCGCTGTACCTGTTCACCTGGAAGGTTGCCCCAGCCCTCGCCGCAGGCAACGCCGTGGTGGCCAAACCATCCGAGATCACGCCCTGCACGGCCGCCCGACTCGCTGAGCTGAGTGCCGCCGCAGGCTTTCCACCTGGCGTGCTCAACATCGTGCATGGCGAGGGTGCCACGGTGGGCCAAGCCATCGTCGAGCACGAGAAGGTCAAGGCGATTTCATTCACCGGCAGCACGCGAACCGGCGCCAGCATAGCCAGCAGCGCGGCCCCCATGTTCAAGAAGCTGTCGCTGGAGATGGGTGGCAAGAATCCGGCCATCGTGTTTGCCGATTTCGAGTTCAACGATGCGAACCTGGCCACCATCGTGCGCTCGGGCTTCGCCAACCAGGGGGAAATCTGCCTGTGCGGATCGCGCCTGCTGGTGCAACGATCAATCTATGCGGAATTTCGCGAGCGATACCTCGCCGCGGTCAAGGCGCTGCGCGTGGGTGACCCGCGTGATGCGGACACTCAGCAAGGCGCGCTGGTGTCGAAGCCGCATTTCGACAAGGTGATGTCCGCCATTGCAACGGCTCATGCGGAAGGCGGCACGCTTGCCTGTGGCGGCCATGCGCTGACCATTCCCGGCCGCTGCGCAGAGGGCTGGTTCATCGAACCGACCGTGATTGAAGGGCTGGATCCGGCTTGCCAAACCAACCAGCAGGAGATATTCGGCCCGGTGGTGAGCCTGATTCCCTTCGATGACGAGGAAGATGCCATTCGCATCGCCAACCACAGCGACTACGGCTTGGCCGCATCGCTGTGGACCAGCGACCTCAAGCGCGCACACCGGCTCGCTGCTCGCCTGGAATTCGGCATCGTCTGGATCAATTGCTGGCTGTCGCGCGACCTGCGCACGCCGTTTGGTGGCGTCAAGAACTCGGGGCTGGGGCGTGAAGGTGGCGTTGACGCGCTGCGCTTCTTCACCGAGGCACGCAATGTCTGCATCCAGAGCGGCTGAACTGCCAACAAACGGCACACTTTCGTAGTGCCACGGAGGAAAAATCATGCGCATTGCCACTCCGATTCCGGCCAGAGCCACGCTCAAGACGTCACTGCCGGCACTGTTGCTGCTGGCCACTCTCAGCATTTCGGTGTTCGCCGAAGAAGCGCCCACGGGAACCGCCAGCGTGCATCAGCAACAGGAAGCCGTTGCCACCTCCGAGCGCATCATGGCCGAAGCCAAGCGTCGCAGCGGGTTGCTGGCCCAGTACCTGTTCATGCGTGATGCCTACGCCAACAGCAACGATTTTGCCTTCCGCGTGATCTTCAACCAGTACCTGAGTTGGTACCAGACCTGGGTTGGCAACTATCCCGGTGCCCGAACCAGTTTTTCCATCGTGCAGAAGGCGGCTCGCGATGATTCCCCATCGCCACTGGATGAGGGCGGATACCATGCCGAGCCTGCTGTCGATGCCATCGCGCGGCTTGCCAAGGGGAGACAGGCGGTGTTCTTCAATGAAAACCACAGCAATCCGCAAACCCGAAGCCTCACCGTGCAGATGCTGGCCCGTTTGCGCGCGGAAGGTTTCGATTCGTTTGCATCAGAAACGCTGTATCCGGACGACATCGAAGACTTGATCAAGCGCGGGTACACCACATCGGCATCCGGTTTCTACACGGAGGAGCCAGTCTATGCGGACATGATCAATGCTGCGATCAAGTTGGGTTACCGGGTCTATGCCTATGAATCCAGTGACTCGACGGGCGATGCGCGCGAGGCCGACCAGGCCCGCAATCTCAAGCGCCAGGTCTTCAAGGATCATCCGGATGCCCGCCTTGTCGTCAACGCCGGTTACGCCCACATCCAGGAGCACGGAAAATATCTTGATGGCAAGGCGATGGCGCAACATTTTGCCCGCATCACCGACATCGATCCGCTGACGATTGAACAGACCATGCTGATCTCGCATGAGAAATCCGCCAGCGATCACCCGTACTACCGTGCGGTGATGTCCAAACTGGCACCACGCGAACCGATCGTTTTCATTGACAAGGACGACAAGCCCTGGGCACTCAAGAAGGATGCTTACGATGTCAGCGTGTTCTTTCCGGAACAGGACCTGCAAAAGGGACGCCCTACCTGGCTTGCCCTCGGCGGCCTACGCAAACCCTTCGAGGTCACTGGCCACATGTGTGACAAGCAATATCCCTGCATGGTGGAGGCACGTCCCCTTGGCCAGCCGGAGGCGGCAATTCCCGCAGATCGTCTGGTCATCGAATTCAAGTCGCGCCTGGTGGGTCATGACGACAAGGTGCGCCAGAGCAGCGACCCTGAACCCGTAGCCGACCTATGGTTGCGACCCGGCCGCTACGAAATCTATTCGCGCGACCGCAGCAACAACATCAGTCATCGGGAACAAATTACCGTCCCGGGATCTGCGCCATGAACGGCATCGTCACAGACACTGCCCCCAAGGCCGTCGGCGCCTATCCGCATGCCCGACGCGTCGGCAACCTCTTGTTCCTGTCCGGCGTGGGTCCGCGACGCCCCGGAGACAATTCAATCCCGGGCAACGTGCACGACGAGCAGGGTCACCTGGTTTCCTACGACATCGAAGCCCAATGCCGGCAGGTATTTGCCAATGTGCGTGCCGTTCTCGAAGCCAGCGGAGCGCGTTGGGAAGACCTCGTCGATGTCATCGTGTTCCTCACCGACATGCAACGTGACTTCGCCACCTACAACCGTGTCTATGCCGAGTTCTTCACGACAGCGCAGCCCTGCCGAACCACACTCGGCATCACTGCACTGCCCACACCAATCGCCATTGAACTGAAGTGCATCGCGGCGATTGCTGAAACCTGAAACTCTGCCTCTCAGTTCACCCGCACAAGGCCAACACAAGAACCTTCCGATCGGCCAAAGGCCGATCGGAACGCTTCTGCTTCGACAAATACGCTGTCGCGCATGTCGGCATCAGCGCTCCGACGAAAGGAAAGGCGCTGGGTCCCTGCCTGCGCAGGGACAACGGCAAGGCGGCACTTCGTGCCACATTCTCCCGAGACGGGAGACGGGAAATCAGGTCGCGAAACGAGGACGAAGGCGCACCGAATTCCAGGTCCGCGCAAACTCCCGTGGTGCGCGCCGAGCAACGCAGTCCGACACGGGAGCAAGGCACGCATGTTCGAGGCCAGGAACGGCCGAGTTCGTGCCGGCCCGTGGCGGGCCAGTCGCGCAGGGAACATCGCTCGCCTAGCGAGCGATGCGCGAACCCCGGGTGGCCTTCTCTTTGGCAACTTTCTCTTGGCCAAGCAATAGAAAGTAGCTCGGAGCGGCCGCAGGCCGATCTGAAAGCTCTTGCAAGGGAGCATAGCCAACAGTGCCCCCATCCGGCACTGCGTGCCACCTTCTCCCGGCGGGAGAAGGAAAAAAACCCGGCACTTCGTGCCACCCTTCCCGAAACGAGAGACGGGAAATTCGGTCGCGAAACCAGGACGAAGCCGCATCGATTTCCAGGTCCGCGCGATCCCCCTGGGCTCGCGCCGGGCAATGCAACCAGGCATGCGCAGATGACACCTCAACGATCATCGCATAGCATGCAAGCCTTCCCATCCCCGAGCAGTCTGCCGTGATTTCTCCCGCCTTCAAGTTGCAGGACTGGATAGACCAGCATCGCCACCTGCTCAAGCCGCCGGTCGGCAACAAGTGCATCGTCGATGGTGATTTCATCATCATGATCGTCGGCGGTCCCAATGCCCGCACCGACTATCACCAGGAAGAAGGGCCGGAGTTCTTCCACCAGCTCGAAGGCGAAATGGTGCTGAAGATCCAGGAAGACGGAAAGGTGCGCGACATCCCGATCCGTGCCGGCGAGATGTTTTACCTGCCGCCACGGGTGCCGCACTCGCCGCAGCGCGCGGCGAATTCGATCGGCCTCGTCATCGAACGACTGCGACTGCCACACGAACGTGACGGTTTGCTGTGGTACTGCGAGCTGTGCAACCACAAGCTCTACGAGGAGTTTTTCGAACTGAAGAACGTCGAGAAGGATTTCCTCGCCGTATTCGACCGCTTCTATGCCTCGCTCGAGGCGCGAACCTGCAATGCCTGCGGGCACCTCAATCCGGCACCCGCCCGCTACGCGTGAATCAACCCGGCTTGCGGCCAGTGATCAGGCCCACGGCAGGTTAAACTTGCGCCCATGCTGAAGATCGATACCCACGCCCACATCCTGCCGGAATCCTGGCCGAATCTCGCCGAGAAGTACCGCGACGATCGTTTTCCGATCATCATCAACACCGAAGGCCGCCATCGCATCTACAAGGACGGCAAGTTCTTCCGCGAGATCTGGGCCAATGCCTTCGATCCGGAAGTGCGCATTGCCGAGTACGCCCGGTTTGGTGTTGACGTGCAGGTGGTTTCCACGGTGCCGGTGATGTTTTCCTATTGGGCCAAGCCGAGCCAGGCCCTGGAACTTCACCGCTTCCTCAATGACCAGATGGCCGAAGTGTGCCGCCGTTACCCGCGCAACTATGCAGGCATCGGCACGGTTCCCTTGCAGTCACCGACCCTGGCAATCCAGGAACTGGAGCGCTGCGTCGAACAACTGGGCATCAACGCGGTACAGATCGGCTCGCATGTCGAAGGCTGGAACCTCGACGCACCGGAGCTGTTCCCATTTTTCGAGGCCGCTGCCGACCTCGGCGCGGCCATCCTCGTGCATCCATGGGACATGATGGGCAAGGAGACCATGCCCAAGTACTGGTTGCCCTGGTTGGTTGGCATGCCGGCGGAGCAGTCACGCGCGGCCTGCTGCCTGATCTTTGGCGGCGTGCTCGAACGCCTGCCCAAGCTGCGCGTCTGCCTTGCCCATGGCGGAGGCTCGTTCCCCTATTCCATTGGCCGCATCGAGCACGGTTTCCGCATGCGACCGGATCTTGTCGCGACCGACAACGCGCGCAATCCCCGCGAGTATTTTGGCCGCATCTATTTCGATTCCTGCGTGCACGACGATGCCGCACTGCGCTACCTGCTGGAGGTGGCCGGCGTCGACACCGTGATGCTTGGCACCGACTATCCGTTCCCGCTCGGCGAGCAGGAACCCGGAAGCGGCATTGCCGCGCTGGGCCTGGGTCTTGCCGAGCAGGCCCGCCTGTTCCACGGCACGGCCCTGGAATGGCTCAACCTTCCCATGACCCGCTTTGCGCGGGAAGCCACGGAGTAGCCCGATGAAGCTGATTCCCCTGATTTTCCTGCTGGCCTGCGCACAGGCCGGCGCGCAAACTTCCGACTTCAACCTCAATGACGGTCGCATCCGTTTCAGCGTTCCGCAAACCTGGGGCGCGATCATGGAAAAGTCCGATGGCAATCCGCAGGCCATTGCCTTCGCCGTGGCCGACCCTGCCACCGCGGGAACCGATGATGCGGCACGGGTAACGGTGAAGACCCGCCTGCTCAAGGCGCCCTCCGAATATGCGGATGCCATGCAGAACGAAATGCTCTTGTCCAAGGCCCAGACCGGCTACGCCGCCGAAGTGGAGAGCAAGGAATCCGGAACCCACAACTACACGGTCACCCGCGGAACGACCACCTATTCGATCAAGGACCAGTTCAAGCTGATCGGCAACATCGCCGTGAAGGTGCGCTGTGAGCGACCGATGCTCAAGGCCACCAGCAAGGCCTGGAGTGCGGATTTCGATCGTGACTGCGCGGCGGTTTCCGCCTCGGTCCGATGAGCGCCCGACATCTGGACCGCTCCAGCGAGGAGTGGGCGCTGGCAGCCGATGCTGCGGATCCGCTGGCCGATTTGCGCAGTGAATTCCACATCCCCCAACACGAAGGCGACGATGTCGGCTACTTTTGCGGCAACTCGCTGGGCCTATTGCCCAGGGCCACGCGCCAGGCTGTAACCAACGAGCTTGACCATTGGGCAACCCATGCGGTGGAGGGCCATTTCAACGGCAAGCTGCCGTGGATGGATTATCACGAGTTCGTGCGTGACGACCTCGCACAATTGGTGGGCGCACAACCCGGCGAAGTGGTGGCGATGAATTCGCTGAGCGTCAACCTGCACTTGCTGATGGTGAGCTTTTATCGCCCCACCACCGAACGTCCCGCAATCCTCATCGAAAAGAGCGCCTTTCCCTCCGATCGCTACGCAGTCGAGGCGCAGATTCGTTTTCATGGATTCAACCCGGACCAGGACTTGATCGAACTGGAAGCGGACGAGGCCGATGGAACCTTGAGCGAGGCTGCAATCCTTCGTGCTATCGAAACGCACGGTGCGCGCATCGCGCTGGTGCTGCTGCCGGGCGTGCAATACCTGACCGGCCAGGCGATGGATCTGCCGACCATTACCCGCGCCGCCCACGCGCAGGGCTGCGTGGTTGGATTCGATCTCGCCCATGCGGTCGGCAACCTCACCCTGGACCTGCATGACAGCGGCTGCGATTTTGCGGTGTGGTGCAGCTACAAGTACCTGAACTCGGGACCCGGTGCGGTGGCCGGTGCATTCGTGCATGAACGTCACGCCGTCACCACACGGCCACGCTTTGCCGGCTGGTGGGGTCATGACAAGAGCACCCGATTCCGCATGGGACCCCAATTCCAGCCGACGCCCGGGGCCGATGGCTGGCAGTTGTCGAATCCACCCATCCTTGCCCTCGCACCCTTGCGCATTTCGCTTGAGATCTTCCGCCGTGCCGGTCGCAAATCACTGCGCGAAAAATCCGTCGCACTCACCGGATACCTGGAATGGCTGATCAAGCAGCGTGTGGCCGATGTGCTCAGCGTGGTTACACCAGCCGATCCCGCACGGCGAGGCTGCCAGCTTTCGCTGCGCGTCAAGGGTCCGCGTGAGTCTGGCCGCAGGTTGTTCGAGCACCTGCAGCGCCGTGGCATCGTGGTCGACTGGCGCGAACCGGATGTGATCCGCGCTGCTCCAACGCCGCTTTACAACCGTCACATCGATTGCCTGCGCCTGGTCAAGTCGGTGGCGCAATGGCGGGATGCAGGCTGGTGAACATGCAAAAACCCACTCACACCATCATTGGCGCCGGCCTGGTGGGATCCCTGCTGGCCACCCTGCTTGCCCAGCGTGGTTTTTCGGTGCGGGTTTTCGAGCGCCGTCCCGATCCGCGCAAGCACGGGTTCCTCGGCGGACGCTCCATCAACCTCGCGCTTGCCGAACGTGGCTGGCACGGCTTGCG
This sequence comes from Gammaproteobacteria bacterium, assembly GCA_004295005.1. Lineage (GTDB taxonomy): Bacteria > Pseudomonadota > Gammaproteobacteria > Xanthomonadales > Rhodanobacteraceae > Dokdonella. The sequence goes on along the minus strand of SHNG01000128.1, from coordinate 3,890 downwards.
CATGGCCGGCCTGAACCAGCGCATGCAGGGTATTGCAGTGATGATGCGCGGGCGCATGGTGCATGACCTCAGCGGCCGCACCAACCTGCAACGCTATGGCCGCGATGATTCCGAAGTGATCTGGTCGGTGAATCGCGGTGACCTCAACATGGCCCTGCTGGATGCTGCGGAAGCCGCCGGCGCGAGCATTGTTTTCGATCAACGCCTGGATGGCGTGGACTGGCAACGATCCATCCTCACCTTCCGCGACGGACAAAACGTTCCAGCAACCCACCACGCACGGATCCTGATTGGCGCCGACGGTGCCGGCTCCGCGCTGCGCGCAGCCATGGCAAGCATGGCGGACCTTGGCGAACGCTTCGAACCCCTGGGTCATGGCTACAAGGAACTGGAGATTCCCGCCCTCACCGATTTTCCCGCGAATCAACTTCCAGAAGGCCTGCGCGAGGCAGCCGCACGCGGCGAGCGCTTTGCCATGGAAGCCAATGCCCTGCACATCTGGCCACGCGGCAACTACATGTGCATTGCCCTGCCCAACGCGCACGGCAGTTTCACCGTTACCCTGTTCCTGCCCAATGAAGGCGAACCCAGTATTGCCTCCATCAGCGATGCTCGGCAGGCACGTGCGTTTTTCGAGCGCGATTTCGCCGATGCCTCTGCGCTGATTCCGAAACTGGAAGAGGATTTCATCGGCAACCCGACCGGCATGCTTGGCACCTTGTACCTGGATCGCTGGCACATCGATGGTCGCGCACTGCTCGTCGGTGATGCCGCGCACGCCATTGTCCCTTTCCACGGCCAAGGCATGAATGCCGGATTTGAAGATGCCGTCGAACTGGCCGAACTGCTGGAAGCCACGCCCTCGGACTACACGAACGTGTTTGCCGAATTCGAGCGCAGGCGCAAGCCCAATACCGATGCCATCGCCACAATGGCCCTTGAGAACTACATTGAAATGCGCGACCGCGTTGACGATGCCGATTACCTCTTGATGCGCGAACTCGACCGCACCCTCGCCGCCCGGCATCCAGGCGCGTGGGTACCACGCTATGCCATGGTTACCTTTTCCCGCATTCCATACCGCGAGGCATTCGAGCGAGGCGCGGCGCAAACGAATCTGCTGCGCGAACTCGTTACAGGCAAGTCCCGGCTCGACGAAGTCGACATGCAAGCCGCCGACGCGCGCGCCCTTGGACTGATTGGGAAGTGAACAACCTGTTGCTGGTTGGAATCGGCGGTTTCCTGGGCTCGATTGCTCGTTACCTGCTCGGCGGCCTCATCCTGCACCACACTGCCCAGGAGCGTTTTCCCTGGAGCACCTTTGCAGTCAACGTGCTCGGTTGCATGGTCATTGGAGTTCTCGCCGGCCTTGCCGATCGCCAAGGCCTGTTCGGTCCAGGCACACGCCTGTTCCTGTTCACGGGAGTGCTCGGAGGATTCACGACCTTTTCCGCATTTGGCCTGGAAGCAATGTTGCTTGTTCGCCGCGGTGAACTCCTCGTGGCCAGCTTGTACGCGTGCGCCAGCGTGATCGTCGGTATCACCGCCGTTTGGCTCGGTCTCAGGTTGGTTGCCCTGTTCGGTCGCTAGAAAGTCGCGATCTGTCCAGACAGAGAACCAAGAAAATGACACCAACGTGATTGATTGAGCGCCGGCGAGAGCGCAGGATGCACCGCGCAGAACCCCGTCACTCGTATCGATGTGGAGGTGGATCATGGCCAGTGAATCCAGTTATCACGAAGGCATGCGTCAGTTGCAGGATGTTCGCGACACGCGACGTCTGGCGGATCGTCTGGAGCAGGTGACCCATCGCACGGCATTCACCGCGGAGGATCGCGCGTTCATTGAAGCCTGTCCGATGTTCTTTGTCGCCACCGCCGACTCCCGGGCGCAGCCCGATTGCTCGTACAAGGGCGGCTTGCCCGGCTTCGTGCGCGTGGCCGACGATCGAACCCTGGTGTTCCCGGACTACGATGGCAACGGCATGTACCGATCCTGGGGAAATGTGCTGGTCAATCCTCTCATCGCCATGCTCTTTCTGGATTTTTCCATCCCCAAGCGCCTGCGCGTCAACGGCAGGGCGCGCATTGTCCAGGATGATCCGATGATGGCTGGCTTCCCCGGCGCGGTGTTCATGGTTCATGTCGAAGCCGAGCGGATTTTTCCCAACTGCCCGCGCTACATCCACAAGATGCAACTGGTCGAGCATTCCGTATATGCACCCAGACCCGACTACACGCCGCCGGTTCCGGCATGGAAGGGCTTTGATTCCTTCAAGGATGCGCTGCCGGCCCGTGACCGACCCGACACTGGAAAATCATGATTGACAGCGGCGGGATTCAATGCCCGCCGATGCGCAATTGCTCGACCCCATCCTGCCAAAGAACGTAACTTCCGCCCACGCCACCGCTCGAATCGGGCTCATCGGTGATGGCATTCACGCCCGACACCATCTTGGCATGCATGACCTGCTTCAGCTCCCGCGTGTTCGCAAAAAACAGCCAGGTCCGGTTGTCGGCGCGAAACAGGACCTCGGTCAATGACGGGTTTTCCGCATAGAGGTCGATGGCGGGCATCCTTACGCGCTGGCGTGCCTTGTTCAGGGCCGTCCACAGTGCTGGCCGGGTTCCGACAACACTGTCCGAAACATACTCGAGCTGGCTACCGTGGCCAACCTCCCAGCAGTTTGCATTCTGGTCATTGATGCTCACCCAGAATCGCGAATCCCCAGAGATGTGTCCATTTGCGGTAAATCCCCATCCGCCCTTGCCACTGTTGCCATCGTGATGCTCGGCCACGCGCCAGCCGGAACCGAACGTATCGGCACAGTAGGCGTCAACATCAGCGCTGGTTGCAAAGCGGTCACCACGCACTGCAGGAGCAAGGGCGACACGGCCTGCGGCCCAGCCCGCGTAGAACTCATCCGGTACTACGCCATCCTTGAACAGGCTTGGAGCCGGGCGCTCGCGGCCATCGACCCGAATACACAGGACCGGCCGCTCCAGGGAGCATTGCGTGTCGCCGACATAGGCATCGCAGCTTTTGCCATCGATTTTCGGTGACCCATGACAGGAAACATTGGCAATGTTGTTGTGCCTGGATACTTCGGCACCGACACCCCAGGTCATGCCCATGCGTTGTGGGGATTCGATATGAATCCGTGCCTTTCGCTGGCCTGCCTCGGCAGTCGGAGGCGAAGCCAAGCCAAGCGGGGACAGCAGACCCATGGTGGCGAAAGCAAAAAACAAAGCACGATTGTCGGAAGTCATGAGAAGTCCCAGGCAGATGGCGAAAGAAATTCAGTCGGTTTGTCCTTGAACTCTGAAACCTTGCAGGTGGTCGGCACGCTACTTTGCTCTCTTCCTTGACCCATGGCGCAAGTGGCTTATGACATTTATGCATGCAAGGGCGGGAACCGCGCATTCTGCGCGGTGGCCGTCATGGCGATCCGGATTGAGTGAACACAGGGAAGCTCCGACTGGAAGTTATGCAACGCCTGAATAGCGAGTCCGGGGTTGCCAGCCACGGAACCATGATGCAACCCACCCCTTGTGCGGGCCGGGTACTGTCCAAACCAGCGGCGGACACCGGGGCCATGCCGTATAGTTTCCGCTCCAGCGAAAGGAGACCCGCCATCACCACCCTGCCCTATGACCGCGCCGAGTTCGAACGCAAGGCGCAATGCATCGCCGACAACGCGCGCGAACTGGCCGCGCTGGGCTGGACGCCGGCCACGAGCAGCAATTTTTCCATGCGCCTGGGGACCGATTTGGTCGCGGTTACCGTTTCCGGCCGTGACAAGGGACGTCTGGGCGTAAACGACATCATGGTGGTTGATTTCGACAATCGCCCCGTGGCAACCAGCGCACGGCCTTCCGCGGAAACCGCGT
>SHNG01000122.1 GCA_004295005.1 Gammaproteobacteria bacterium | reverse complement strand
CGGAAACCCGGGTCGTTCACATTGGGGCTGATCGATGCGGTGCGACTGGTCGGGCCAAGCACGCCGATGACGAAGCGCGGCTTGTCCGGGTTGGCTGCCTCGGCGGCATCGCAGCAGGCGCGGGCCAGGCGTGCGCCTTCCCGGTTCAATTCACCGACCATGCGTTCCAGGCGGTAGTCGGCCTGGCTGATCGAGGTCGAATTGAAGGTGTTGGTTTCCAGCAAGTCGGCACCGGCATCGAGATAGGCGGTGTGGATGGCAGCGATGACGTCAGGACGGGTCAGCGTGAGCAGGTCGTTGTTGCCCTTGAGGTCATGCTCGTGGGTGGCGAAGCGCTCGCCACGGTAGTCGGCCTCATCCAGCTTGTACCCTTGCACCATCGTTCCCATTGCGCCGTCGATGACCAGAATGCGCCGTGCCAGCGCATCGGTCAGCTTCTGCACGCGAGCCGGATGGGACCAGGGCAGGGGTGCGCTCATGGTTTCCTCGCCAGCAGGCTGAGCACTTCGAAGTGCGGGGCCTTGACCTCACGCGAGATGCGCTCGCAGGAAAGCACCTCCAGCCCGGCATCTTCGGCAAAGGCTCTCAATTCGGCCGGCTTGAAGCCGAGATTGCGATGATCGAAGGGTTCGACCGCCGAGCGATGGGCGTGTTTTCCCAGCGTGGCAACCAGCAGGAGACCGCCCTTGGTCAGCACACGCGCGGCTTCGGCCACGACCCGTGCCGGCTGCTCGCTGTAGGTCAGTGCATGCATGAGCAAGACCAGGTCGAAGCGCCGGCGGCCGAGATCCAGCGCGTGCATGTCGCCGCGGACCACCTCTACATTGCGGTGGGTCCGGAGGCGTTCGCGGGCAGCGCTGACCACGCGCTCGCTGGCATCCAGACAGACGATGGCGCGCGCGCGCGGCGCCAACAGTTCGGCCAGTACGCCATCACCCGAGGCGATGTCGAGCACATCGCCGGCATCCACCAGTTGCGTCATCGCCCGTGCCAGGGTTTCCCAGGTGCGGCCGGGTGAGTAGTGGCGCTCCATGTCGCCGGCCACGGTGTCGGCCCAGCCTTCGGCGCGTGCGCGGCGGGCCAGGATGCCGGGCAAGCGTTTTTCGTCGTCGGCGAGCAGCGCGTCGCTCACCGCTTCCTTCAATGCGTGCAGCAAGGCGCCTTCGCGTTCCGGCAATTCGCCGTTGTATCGGTAATACGAGGAAACTCCGGCACGGCGGTCACGCACCAGGTCCGCTTCCTTGAGCTTGGCCAGGTGGGTGGAGACGCGCGGCTGCGCCAGGCGCAGGATTGCGGCCAGCTCCGCCACGGTCAGCTCCTCGCGCTCGAGCAGGGCCAGCAGGCGTACCCGGGTCGGGTCCGAAAGCAGCCTGAGCAGTGCGGAGGTGGCGGACAGGTCCATGCAATATCCTTCCATCCGGATTGAAAGATGGACGCGCAGCGTACCCAGCGCCGGGAATTCCGTCAATGCGATGCAGCTTCAAACTGCCCATGCGGGCATGGCTGGCGATAAAATCGACGGCCGCATCCCGCTTCCAGGATTACCCATGGATTTCCGCCTCAGCGAAGAACAGTTGTCGATCCAGTCCATTGCCCGCGATTTCGCGCAGAAGCGCATTGCGCCCATTGCGGCGGAACTGGACGCCAAGGGCACGTTCCCGCTGGAGACCATCCGCGAGATGGGCCAGCTCGGACTCATGGGCATCGAGGTACCGTCTGAATACGGCGGCGCGGGTATGGACCCGGTGTCCTATGCGCTGGCCATGATCGAGATCGGTGCCGCCGATACCGCGCACTCGACCATCATGTCGGTCAACAATTCGCTGTACTGCAACGGCATTCTTCAACACGGCAGCGAAGAACAGAAACAGAAGTACGTGCGCGCCATTGCCAGTGGCGAGCACATCGGCGCCTATGCGCTGACCGAGCCGCAGTCCGGTTCGGATGCCTCGGCCATGCATACCCAGGCCTCGAAGAATGCCGCTGGCGACTGGGTGATCAATGGCAAGAAGAGCTGGATCACTTCCGGCCCGGTGGCGCGCTACATCATCCTGTTTGCCATCACCACGCCTGGCATTGGTGCCAAGGGCATTTCCGCTTTCATCATCGACACCTCGCGCCCCGGTTTCCATGCCGGCAAGACCGAGCCCAAGCTCGGCATTCGCGCCTCGGCCACCTGCGAGATCGAGTTTCGCGACTATGTATGCCCGGCGGCCGACATGCTGGGGGCGCAGGGCAAGGGCTTTGGCATTGCCATGGGCGTGCTGGATGCCGGACGCATCGGCATCGCCTCGCAAGCGGTCGGTCTGTGTCGGGCGGCCTATGAGGCGAGCGTCGCCTACGTGCAGGAACGCAAGGCCTTCGGCCAGGCCATCGGTTCGTTCCAGATGATCCAGGCCAAGATTGCCGACATGAAATGCCGCCTCGATGCCGCCACCTTGCTCACCCTGCGTGCCGCATTCGCCAAGGGTGAGGCAGAGAGAACCGGTGGCCGCTTCAGCACCGAGGCTGCCGTGGCCAAGTTGTATGCCTCGGAAGCGGCCATGTTCATCACCCACCAGGCCGTGCAGATCCACGGCGGCATGGGCTATTCGAGGGAAATGCCGCTGGAGCGCTACTTCCGCGATGCCAAGATCACCGAGATCTATGAGGGCACCAGCGAAATCCAGCGACTGGTGATCGCGCGCAACGAGACCGGATTGCGTTGAGGTCGGGAACGGATTCGCACGGGCTTTGCATGCGTGTCTGAACCCGATGCAAACAAGGGTCGTCGATTGGCATCGCAAAAGCCGTTTGCGGTGGATTAAGTGGAGAGCGGGGCGTATCCTGCGCGCCCACTACGGCGACCGTCGATCAGGATGCAATGAACGCTCAAAGTGCTGTCTCGGAATCCAAGCGTCTGGAACCCATTCTCAACCAGATTTCCGCCCAGGGGGGTGCCAGTCGACAGCGTGAGGCGCAAGCTTTCGCGACCCACTTTTTCCGCCATGTTCCGTCGGATGACATCGCCACCTGCGATCCCGCCGAATGGGCCCGCATCGCGCAGTTCATGCTGGAATTCGCGCGACAGCGCAAGCCGCAGGCCGCAAAGATCCGCGTGTTCAATCCGCATCTGGAAGCGGACGGCTTCGAAAGCAGCCACACCCTGATCGCCATCGTCACCGACGACATGCCGTTTCTGGTGGATTCGGTTTCCATGGCCATCAACCAGGCGGGTCTCGCCACGCATGCGGTGATCCACCCGATCTTTTCGGTGAAGCGTGATCCGGGCGGGCATATCCTCGCTTGTGACGGTGAATTGGACGGCAAGGGTGTCGCCGAATCGGTGATGTTGTTCGATATCGAGCATGTCAGCGATGCCAACCAGATCGAGGATCTGCGCAAGAACATCGCCCTGGCGCTTGAGGATGTGCGTGCCGCCGTGGCCGACTGGCCGCAGATGAAGGCAAAAATGCAGGCCATTGCCGAGGCATTGCCGACCCAGAACATGCCATTCGACAAGGCAACCCTGCTGGAGGCGCAGAACTTCCTCAAATGGATTGCCGATGACCATTTCACCTTCTTCGGTTATCGCGAGTATCGCGTTACCGAAGAAGCGGGTGATGAAGTGCTCAAGCCGGTAGGCGACTCCGGCCTTGGCATCATGCGCGGCAGTGGCACCGGCATGGCGGTGCGTTCGCTCAAGACCCTGGCGGCCACCGATCTCGACAAATCCGGCTCGGTTGGCGCATTGATCCTGACCAAGACCAATGCGCGCTCGCGAGTGCATCGTCCAGGCCACATGGATTACCTCTCCGTGCTCGGCTTCGACGCCAAGGGCAAGCCGGTGGTCGAGCAGCGCTTCCTCGGCATGTTGACGTCCTCGGCCTACATGACGCCGCCGCGTGAAGTGCCGCTGCTGCGCAACAACTACGAGACCATCCTGCAGCGTTCCGGCCTCAAGCGCGATTCGCACTCGGGCAAGGCACTGCGCCACATCCTCGACACCCTGCCGCGCGACGAGGTGTTCCAGTGCTCGACCGACGAGCTGTTCGACATTGCAATGGCCGTGCTCGACCTGCGCGAACGCGCTCGCACGCGTCTGTTCGTGCGTCAGGATCGCTACGGACGCTTCTTTTCCGTGCTGGCCTATGTGCCGCGCGATCGTTTCAACACCGAGGTGCGCGATCGCATCGAGGCGATGCTGACCGATCATTTCAAGGCCGAGCGCATCGATTCAACGGTGTTGCTGGATGAATCGCCGCTGGCGCGCGTGCATTCGATCGTGCGGCCGAAACGCGGCGCGAGCGCGGAATGGGATGCCGGCCAGCTTGATGTGCGCATTGCCCAGATCGTGCGCAACTGGACCGACGACCTGCGCGAGGAACTGGTTGCGCGCCATGGCGAGGAGCGTGGCAACAAGCTTGCAGCCCGCTACGGCAAGGCGCTGCCCGCCGGCTACATCGAAAAGGTCAGTCCGCAGAACGCGGCGGAGGATGTCGAGCTGGCCGCCGCACTCGAAGACGCCGACGACATCCGCCTCAACCTGTATCGCTCGCAGAAGCACCCCGATGTGCTGCACTTCAAGGTGTTCCGTCTGGGTGGCGACATCACCCTTTCCGAGGTGATCCCGCTGCTGGAAAACCTCGGTGTCAGCGTGCTCACGGAAAACCTGTACGAGATCCAGGGCGGCGGCAGTGTGATCACCATCCAGGACATCCTGGTCCGCCCGAGCCGATTGGTGTTCGATCTGGACAACCTGCGTGAAGCCTTCGAGCAGGCATTCGAGCGCGTCTGGCGCGGCGATGCCGAAAACGATGGCTTCAACAAGCTGGTGTTGAGCGCGCAACTGGACTGGCGCCAGGTCAGCATCCTGCGAGGCTATTGCAAGTACCTGTTGCAGACCGGCGTTCCGTTCTCGCAGGCCTACATGGAGCAGACCCTGGCAAGTTATCCGGACATTGCCGGTTTGCTGGTCGAGCTGTTCGAAGCCAAGTTCGACCCGCGGCGCCTGGATGCCGGTGCCGACGGAATCGGCATCGCGCGTACGCGCCTGCGTGAGGAATTGCAGATTCTGGTTCCACAACAGGTACAGGACGAAAACCCGCAACTGATCGCGGACCTCGTGGCCTGCCGTGACCAGGATCGCGCCAGCCAGATCCAGTGCATCCTGCGTACCCTCCAGGTGCTGCTCGAGCGCGTGGCCAGCATTGACGAAGACCGCATCCTGCGCGGATTCAGCGCGGTGATCCGCGCCACCTTGCGCACCAACTTCTACCAGCGCGTGGATGGCAAGCCGCACGATTACACCAGTTTCAAGTTCGACCCGATGCAATTGAACGAATTGCCGAAGCCGCGCCCGTATCGCGAGATTTTCGTCTACTCGCCACGCGTCGAGGGCGTGCACCTGCGCTTCGGACCGGTGGCTCGCGGTGGACTGCGCTGGTCGGATCGGCGCGAGGACTTCCGCACCGAAGTGCTGGGCCTGGTCAAGGCGCAGATGGTGAAGAACACGGTCATCGTGCCGGTTGGTTCAAAGGGCGGATTCATCGTCAAGCGTCCGCCTGCCAGCGGCGAGCGCGATGCAGTGCTGGCCGAAGGCGTGGCCTGTTACCGCAGCTTCATCAACGGCCTGCTCGATGTCACCGACAACCTGGTGGATGGAAAGCTGGTGCATCCGCAGGACGTGGTGCGCCATGACGATGCCGATCCGTACCTCGTGGTTGCCGCCGACAAGGGCACGGCGACGTTCTCCGACATCGCCAATGCGGTCAGTGCCGAGCACGATTTCTGGCTGGGCGATGCCTTCGCCTCGGGTGGATCGGTCGGCTACGACCACAAGGGCATGGGCATCACCGCCAAGGGTGGCTGGGAGTCTGTCAAGCGCCACTTCCGCGCACTCGGACAGGACAGCCAGAACCAGGACTTCACTTGTGTCGGCATCGGCGACATGTCCGGTGACGTGTTCGGCAATGGCATGTTGTTGTCCAAACACATCCGCCTGGTCGCCGCATTCGACCACCGCCACATCTTCCTCGACCCCAATCCGGATGCTGCCAGCAGCTTTGTCGAGCGTGAGCGCATGTTCAAGGTGCCGCGCTCGTCCTGGGCCGACTACAACGCCAGCCTGATTTCGGCAGGCGGTGGCGTATTCCCGCGCAGCGCAAAGACCATCGACGTTTCCGAGCAGGCCGCCATCGCGCTGGGCATAGACGGTGGTGCGCGCAAGATGTCGCCAAGCGAATTGCTCACTGCAATCCTCAAGGCGCCTGTCGACCTGATCTGGAACGGCGGCATCGGAACCTACATCAAGGCCAGCGTGGAAACCCACGCGGATGCCGGTGATCGTGCGAACAATGCCATTCGCATCAATGGCGCCGACGTGCGTGCGCGCATCATTGGTGAAGGCGGCAACCTCGGCATGACCCAGCGTGGTCGAATCGAGGCGGCACTCAACGGCGTCCTGCTCAATACCGACTTCATCGACAACTCGGCCGGTGTTGATACCTCCGACCACGAGGTCAACATCAAGATCCTGCTCAACGATGCCGTGCAGCGTGGGGAAATGACGGTGCAGCAGCGCAACGAACTGTTGCGCGAGATGACCGACGAGGTCGAGCGCCTGGTGCTGATCGACAACTATCGCCAGAACGAGGCGATCAGCATCATGGAACGCATGTCGGTGGCCCGCCTCGGTTCCAAGCAGCACTTCATTCGAACCCTCGAATCGCAGGGCCTTCTCGACCGTCAGATCGAGTTCCTGCCGAGCGATGCCGAGTTCTCCGAGCGCAAGGCGCGTGGCCTTGGCTTGACCCGTCCCGAACTGGCCATCCTGCTGTCGTACTCGAAGATCGTGCTGTTCCAGCAACTGCTCGAGTCGGACGTGCCCGAAGACCCCTATCTGTCCAAGGAACTGCGCCGCTACTTCCCCGAGCCCCTGCGCGAGCGTTTTGCCGAGCACATGGAGCGGCATCGCCTGAAGCGCGAGATCATTGCCACGGCAGTGACCAACTCCATGATCAATCGCATGGGTGCAACCTTTGTGCTGCGCATGCAGGAAGACACCGGGCAATCGCCCGCTGCAGTGGCCAAGGCATTCACCATTGCACGCGAAGTGCTGGATGCGCGCTCGTTGTGGGCAGCCATCGAAGCACTGGATGGCAAGGTCGATGGCAATGCCCAGATCGACGCCAATCTCACCATCTGGTCCTTGCTGCGCAGCATGACGCGCTGGCTGCTCAACCATCCTGCCGACGTGCAGGATATCGCCGCAGCCGTTGCCCGTTACGCACCGGCCATGGCCGAGCTGCGCGCAAAGATCGATTCGGTCAGCAGCGCCAGCGAACACGCGGTGTTCGAGCGCGGGCGCGTGCGCTGGATCGAGCAGGAATTCCCGGCCGGGCTGGCCGATCAACTGGCCTACCTGCCGGCATTGGGCGCAGCGCTCGACATTGCCCTGGTCGCCACGGAAAGCGGCGCCTCGGTTGCGCAGGTTGCAACGACCTACTATGCAATCGGTGAAGCGCTCAATTTGAAATGGCTGATGGAGAAGGTCGAGGAGTTGCCGGTGGAGACGCGCTGGCACGCCCATGCACGCGGATCCCTGCGTGACGAACTGAATGCCCAGCAACGCTCGCTCACCCTGCAGGTGCTTGCGTGGAAATCAAAGGCCGAGGGTGCGGATCGCGTTGCGGCCTGGATGAGCCGCGACGATGCGGCGTTGAAGACCACCCTGGCCACGCTCAACGACATGCGCAGCCAGGTTGTCATCGACTATCCGATCGTATCCGTGGCCGTGCGGCGCGTGGCGCAGTTGGTCTGATTTTCGGGGATCGGGGATCGGGGATCGGGGTGCGATCCGCGAAGTTTTTCACCCTCTCCCGCTGGCGGGAGAGGGCAGGGTGAGGGTGGAACACAAGACACCGCGTCGTCCCTGCGCAGGCAGGCAGGCGGAATTTCACTCCTGCAATTCCCGCATGCCGGTCATCCATGGCCTTCGCATCCGGCTCCTGTATTGCAACGCTTCAGTCCTCAAGTCGCTGGGTCCCGGATATCGCTGCGCGATTCCGGGACGACGGGAAAGAGCTGAGGTGTGCAACGATTCTTTTCACCCTCTCCCGCTGGCGGGTGAGGGCTGGGGTGAGGGTGGGGCTCACGAAACCGACCTCGCTCCTGCGCAGGATCGATGAATGCCAGCTGCAGCAACAGGCAGTGCGCTGTCTGCTACAGTCAGTCCCTCCCGCCGCACACGGCGCATCCGCTGCGAGGTGAAGCGTGAATCAGCGTATCGCCCTGGTTGCCAGTCATGGGCCCGAGGCACAGGCCGAGCTTGATCGCCTCAAGCAGCGCTATGGCGACCATGCGCCAGACCAGGCCGACGTGATTGTGGCCCTCGGTGGCGATGGATTCATGTTGCGCACCCTGCACCGGCACCAGAACCTCGGCAAGCCGGTCTACGGCATGAAGCTCGGTACGGTCGGCTTCCTGCTCAATCAGTACCACTTCGATGATCTTGAGGGGCGCATTGCCCGCGCCCAGGCCACGGTACTGCGTCCGTTGCGCATGCAGGCCCATTCCGAATCCGGGGCCACGGTCGAGGCGCTGGCCTTCAACGAGGTTTCCCTGTTGCGCCAGACCAAGCAGGCTGCCCATGTCCGGGTATCGCTCAATGGCGTGGTGCGCATCGAGGAGTTGATGTGCGATGGGGTTCTGGTTGCAACGCCTGCCGGCTCCACTGCTTACAACCTGTCGGCGCATGGCCCGATCCTGCCGATTGGCTCGCAATTGCTGGCGATGACTCCAATCAGCCCGTTCCGACCGCGTCGCTGGCGCGGCGCGGTGCTGCCGGCCACCACCGAAATCAAGTTCGAGATCCTGGATCCCTACAAGCGCCCGGTCAGCGCCACCGCCGATTCCAACGAAGTGCGCGACGTGATCGAAGTGCTGGTCCGCGAATCCACCGAGCACACCATGACCCTGCTGTTCGACCCCGAGCACAACCTCGAAGAACGCATTCTCAACGAGCAGTTCACCGTCTAGGAAAACGGCGGTACTTCGCATAGAGTGCGCTGTCGGGTCCGGCCGTCAGGTGTGGCGGTTGCCGCCGATCTTCCAGGAGCCTGTCAATGAGATCCATGCTTCCGCGGGTTGCGCCCCTGGCGCTGGCGTGTGCCGCTGCGATGTCGCCGTTGCAGGCGTCTGAGGTAGAGCCAGGTTTGCGTGCGGAAGCCGAGCGCGCGGGTACGGTCAGCACGCTGATCGTGCTCGAGGCCAAGGCGCCAAAGCAACTTCTGAGCCCGCAGGGGAACTACCTGGAGCGTCGTCGCGAGTTGGTGAACATGCTGCGCGCAACGGCAGAAGTCACCCAGGCGGATTTGCGCATGTGGCTCGACGCGCAGGGCATCGCCTATCGTCCGTTCTGGATCGTCAACATGATCGAGGCCGAACTCACGCCGACCCAGATCGATGCGCTGACCGCGAGAGGTGACATCGCCAAGATCGAATCCAATCGCGCCGTGGGCTTGCAGCGCCCATGGGCTGGTCCGCTGCCGGATGCCAGCGCGGAGGGCACGTCTGCACATGCGCCGCAGGCCACCGAGTGGGGGGTCAACAAGGTGCGCGCGCCCATGGTCTGGGCGGAAGGATTCAATGGCCAGGGCGTGGTGGTGGCGGGGCAGGACACCGGCATCCGTTGGACCCACAACGCGATCAAGGGCAAGTACCGAGGCTGGAACGGTATCAGTGCCGATCACAATTACAACTGGCATGACGCCATCCACGACACCGGCAGCAGCTGCGGTGCCAATTCACTGGTGCCATGCGATGACCACAGCCACGGCAGCCATACCGTGGGTACCATCGTGGGCGATGATGGTGGCAGCAACCAGGTGGGTGTAGCGCCCGGAGCAAAATGGATCGGTTGCCGCAACATGAACTCGGGAAACGGCACCCCAGCCACCTACAACGAGTGCGCCGAGTGGTTTCTAGCGCCCACCGATCTCAATGGCCAGAACCCCGATCCGGATCGCGCGCCGGATGTGATCAACAACTCCTGGGGTTGCACGACGTCCGAGGGATGCACCGCGGGCAACGAGGTGAGCGAAGCCATCCAGAATCTGGTGGCCGGCGGCATCGTGTTTGTCGCATCAGCCGGCAATGACGGTTCAGGTTGCCAGACGATCTTCAGTCAACCGGGAACCCTTGATGCCGCTTTTGTCGTTGGCTCGATGACCTCCAGCGACAGCATGTCGGGATTCTCCTCGCGCGGGCCCGTGCCAGGCTTGGCCGAGGTCAAGCCCGACGTGATTGCCCCGGGTTCCTCGGTGCGTTCGATCACCAATTCGAGTGACGCGGCATACGGTTCGATGAGTGGTACCAGCATGGCAGGCCCACATGTGGCCGGCGTGGTTGCGTTGATGATGTCCGTCGACCCATCGCTCAAGGGTGATCCCGCGCGGGTCGAGCAGATCCTTCGCGAAACCTCCGTCCCGATCAGCGATTCACAGATCTGTGGCGGCATCCCGGCGACCACGTTCCCGAATCCGGTGCAGGGCATGGGACGGGTGGATGCCTGGAATGCCTACCTGCGCGCTTCGGACGTCATCTTTGTCGACAGCTTCGACAATTGACAGGTTATGGCCTGAGCGCAGCACCGTCGTCTTTGCGTGGTAAGATTCTTACTGCTCCGAAGTAAGGATTGCACCATGAAAATCACCAGCAAAGGCCAGGTCACTATCCCGCAGGCGGTACGCGAGCAGGCGGGGCTGTTGCCGCACAGCGAGGTGGAGTTTGTCGTCAACGCGCGCGGCGAAGTGATCATTCGACCGCTCAAGGGCGCCGATCCGCCGATCCGCGCTGCATTCCAGAAGGCGCGAGGCAGCGCCAACGCCCGCGAGTTCAAGGGCATGAGCACCGACGAGTTCATGGAGTTTCTGCGTGGCTGAACGGAGTGCCGACAAGCGCATGGTCCGTGAAACCAAGCTCGTCTACGGCGCGGTCTCGCCGACATTGGTCGACAGCAATGTGCTGATCGACGTGCTGGCTGATGACCCGCAATGGGCGGAATGGTCGCTCGACCACCTGGATCAACTGGGTCGCGAGGCCGCGCTTGCGATCAATCCGCTGATCCTGGCTGAACTGAGCCCGCGTTTCGAACGTGCGGTTGACCTGGAGCGTGTATTGCAAGCCCTGCCTTTGAAACGCGAGCCATTGCCATGGGACGCCGCATTTCTGGCAGGCCAGGCGTTCAAGGCGTATCGAAGGGCGGGCCGTGCACCCGAGGGCCGCTCACGTTCGCCGCTGCCGGATTTCTACATTGGCGCGCATGCACTGGTGGCTGGGATGCGCCTGTTGACACGCGATCCCGCTCGTTATCGGCGATACTTTCCGACATTGACGATCATCGCTCCTTGATCGAAACCTCTGTACCCGGGATTGTGGCGATATTCCTGCGACGACGTATCCAACCCATTCAAGGAAAGGGACAGATTGACGCCGACGCGGCGTTTTTGCCTGCCGAGCAGTTCCTTGTCGACGAATTCGACGCCCGATCCGCGCGGCACCTGTAAGATTCCTCCATGGACGTCCCTGCCGCACCGACCGAAGCTTCCAATGCCACGTGTACCGACAAACTGGTCGTGGCGATTTCCTCACGCGCCCTGTTCGACCTCGGCGACAGTCATGAACTGTTCGAGCGCGAAGGGCTCGATTCCTATGCACGCTATCAGATGGCGCACGAGGACGAATTGCTTGCGCCAGGCATTGCGTTTCCGCTGGTGCAAAAGCTGCTGCGACTAAACACCCTGATGCCCGAAGCGCCGCGCGTGGAGGTGATCCTGCTTTCGCGCAACTCCGCCGATACCGGCTTGCGCATCTTCAATTCCATCGAGCACTATGGCCTCGACATCGTACGCGCCGCCTTCACCAATGGCGCACCAACCGCATCCTACGCGCATCCGTTCGGGGCCAATCTGTTCCTGTCGGCCAATGTGGATGACGTGCGCCGCGCGCTGACCGCAGGCGTCGCCGCCGCGACGATCCTGCCCTCCAAGGCGCCGGAATTGCCTTCCGAGCAATTGCGCATCGCCTTCGACGGTGATGCGGTGATTTTTGGTGACGACTCCGAACGCGTCTCGCACCATGACGGCATCGAAGCCTTCCACAAGAACGAGATCGAGCGTGTCAATGAACCCTTGGCGGTGGGCCCGTTCCGCAATTTCCTCGAAGCCCTGCATCGCATCCAGGTTGCCTTTCCGATCGAGAATTCCCCGATCCGCACCGCGCTGGTGACGGCGCGCTCGGCGCCCGCGCACAAGCGGGTGATCCTGACCCTGCGCAACTGGGGCGTGCGACTGGACGAAGCCCTGTTTCTCGGTGGACGCTCGAAAGGCCCATTCCTCGAAGCGTTTGGCGCCGACATCTTCTTCGACGACTCCATGCTCAATATCGAATCGGCGCGCCAGCATGTGGCCAGCGGCCATGTACCCCACGGCGTGCACAATCCGGCCCCGCGCAATTGATGGGCATCGAGGATTTCATTTCGGTGCGATTGGTCGACGCCGGCAAGGCGCTGGCTGATCCGATCTTCCAGAGGCGTTATCGCGCCGAGGCTCCGGATTTCCCGATCCATGTGCTGGCGTTCTATCGCTCGCCGAAAGGTGACGAGATCCCGGTGTGCTACATCCATTTCACTGAGCAGGGCGATCTGCTGCTCGGTGGCGGAGCTTGCGTGGATGATCGTGTCCTGCGCCGCATGCCGCTTGAGGCGCGTGATGCCATTCGCTCCGCTGGAGGGCTCTATCAGCACGCTCTGGGTTGGTCAGTCCGAAATCTGGGCGCCAGGACCAAAGCCATCTTCGGGTTCTGCGGCGATGCGCTGGCTGAGCGTGCCGACCTGGCCGTGGGTTTCCAGCGAACCGGACACGACAAACTGCTGGTGTATTTCACCAAGGATCTCGAGCAAGCCGAACGCGATCGCCTGGTCGCCGAAGCGCACGCCGTCGGCCCGTTTTAGCCGACTTCAGGCGCGGCGCCGTTTGCAGAAACGTGCGCGGTGGTTGTCGGCCCGGAAGGAACGCCTACCGTAGGATTGCGCGCAACGCTTCGGGCGATTTCCAGTGCCAGCCACAGATATAGCGGGGCAGGTTCCAGCGATCCGCTTGCAGGGTCACCGGCATTGCGCCATCGCCCATCGCAGCCTGCATGCCGTGTTCGTCGCCGAAGCGCGGCAGGTACTCGCTGCGCAGATACTCGGAAACGTGGCTGAACGGGTAGCAGAAAATCTGCGTGCGACGTGGCGCAATGTGCTGGTTGATGTAGCGCGTGGCGGCAGCGATTTCGGCTTCGGCGCGCGTATGGTTGTTCACGTCCAGAAACGAACCGCGTGGCAAGCCATCGACGCCGGGTGACTCCATGCAAGGATGGTTGTGGTCCCAACTGTGGTTCTCAATCGCCATCAAGCCTGACTCACTGGCTTCGCGCCACCAGTCCTCGCCCATCCAACCCTTGCCGGCCAGACAAACCCGATCCATGCGTTCGCGCGCCTCGGGTGAGGCGATCACGAATGAGGTGAGGTGCAGATCCGGTTGTGCCTGTGCGCCGCGCTCGGCAATGAAATCGCGCATGGCATTGAACAGGCTGCGCTGTGCGCCGTGTTCGGGGTGCTCCAAATCGTGGAAATCGAATGCGGAGCCGTCGTCGCAGGTCAGGGCCACGCAGCGATCCAGATTGCGGTCGGCCAGGCCCAGCAACTGATCAACCACCCAACGCAGGGGCACGATGCGCAGGCCAAGGTCATCAATCAGGCGCAGGTCGGCGGCGAACGCGACGTGGTCGTTGGTCGCGTAGTCGTTTCCGGCGATATTGACGGCGTGATAGGCGAGAACGGGGACGCGCATGGCGGAAATCGATGGAAAGAGGGACAGGATAACCTGCAACGAGCTGCGATCACGCTTGCACGCTCCCGCTGGTCTGATCTGCATCAACTCTTTGCCTTCGGCCCAAGCTGCGCTAACCCTCTCCCGCTGGCGTACCCGGAGGGCATAAAGGAGAGGGCAGGGTGAGGGTGGTCGGCACAACGAAGCACCACCCTCACCCGCCGCTGCGCGTCGGCCTCTCCTTTATGCCCTCCGGGTACGCCGGCGGGAGAGGCGCGCAAGCGTCTGTTTTCCATTGAATGCCGGGCACGCCAGCGCAGGGAATCCAGGGCCTGGCTAATGTGGGTCGGGGTTCGCCCTGGCGGTGTCGGTTTTGCGCCGCAGCAATTACAATGGACCGCTTTGACCTTTCCGGAATTCCGCCATGGCCGCCGCACCGCTCAATCCCTTTGATCTCTACGATGTCCGTTCGCTGTTGAGTGAGGAAGAAAGAGCTGTTCAGGACACGGTGGCGCGCTTCACCGATGAACGCGTATTGCCGATCATCGGCGATTGCTTCGACAAGGGCGTTTTCCCGAAGGAATTGGTCTCCGAAATGGCCGATCTCGGCCTGCTGGGTGCGACCTTGCCGACCGAATACGGTTGCGCCGGTCTGAATGGCGTCAGCTACGGCCTGATCTGCCAGGAACTGGAACGCGGCGATTCGGGCATCCGCAGCTTCGCCTCGGTGCAGTCCTCGCTGTGCATGTATCCGATCTACGCCTACGGCAATGAAGAACAGCGCAAGCGCTGGCTGCCGGACATGGCGGCGGGCAAGGTCATCGGATGTTTCGGCCTGACCGAGCCGCAGGGTGGTTCGGATCCGGCCAGCATGAAGACCCATGCGAAGAAGGACGGTGCCGACTGGATCATCAATGGCTCCAAGATGTGGATCACCAATGGCAACCTGGCTGACATCGCCATCGTCTGGGCGCAGACCGATGAGGGCATCCAGGGCTTCGTCATCGAAAAGGATTTCGCTGGTTACACCGCGCAGGAAATCCACAAGAAGATGAGCCTGCGCGCCTCGGTCACCTCGGCCTTGTTCTTCGACAACGTGCGCGTGCCCGATGCCAATCGCCTGCCTAACGTGAAAGGCCTGAAGGGGCCGCTGGGCTGCCTGACCCAGGCACGCTACGGCATCACCTGGGGCCCGATAGGCGCGGCCATCGCCTGCTTTGGCGAAGTGCTGGAGTATTCCAAGAGCCGCATCCTGTTCAAGCAACCGATCGCCTCGCGCCAGGCCGTGCAGCTCAAGCTGGCGGACATGGCAAGGCGCATCACCATGGCGCAGTTGCTGTCACTGCAATTGGGTCGGCTCAAGGATGCCGGCACCATGCAGCCCACCCAGGTCTCGCTGGCCAAGTGGAACAACTGCCGCATGGCCATCGACATCGCGCGCGAGGCGCGCGACATCCTCGGCGGCGCGGGCATCACCACCGAGCATTGCCCGATCCGCCATGCGCTGAACCTGGAGTCGGTGATCACCTACGAAGGCACGGAAACCGTGCATCAGTTGGTGGTCGGGCGCGAAGTCACCGGCATCAACGCGTTCTGATCGGCACGGGTTCAGATCCGCCATGCGTTCTGCCCTGATCACCTTCTTCGCATGCTTCCTTGGCATGCTTGCCGCGTTGCTGGTTTATCACCAGTACCGCAAGTACGACGCGGCCAGGGTCGAGGCAGCCAAGGACGCAGAATTGCAGGCGCGCATCGAACAGGGGCGCAAGCTGGCGGAGCAGACTCTGGCGCAACAGTTCGCGACACAGGCCATGCGCAACGATATCGTGGCCGCGTCCATGGCCAGGGTCAGCGTCAGCGAGTTCTACATGAGCAACGGCCGCATGCCGGCCAACAATGCAGAGGCGGGACTGGCGGAGGCCGACAGCTTTCGCGGCCAGAGCCTGATCAGCCTGACCGTCACTGATCAGGGCCAGGTCAAACTCGTATTTGATGCGCTCTCGGGTGTGGACGGTGGTACGGTCGAATGGCACCCGGATCTTGCCGGTATCGAGTCCATGGGACTCCAGTGGGAATGCCTGAGCCACGACTACCCGCAGATTTCCACAATATTGCACGGATGCGCGTTCGAGCCGGAACATGCCGCGCCGGTGCAGGTTGCACGCTGAGGATTCAACATGCCGCTCGACACCATCCGCATTGAAACCGAGCGACTCGTCCTGCGCATTCCGCAGATTCAGGACTTTGATCGTTTTGCCGAACTGTTTGCCGATGAGGAAGCCGCCCGCTACATCGGTGGCCAACTGCTGCGTGCCGAAGCCTGGCGCAAGTTCCTGCAGCAGCCAGGTGCGTGGGCCGTGCAAGGCTTTGGCATGTTCTCCCTGATCGAACGTGCCAGCGGACGCTGGTTGGGCGAGGTCGGTCCCTGGCAACCGGAAGGCTGGCCGGGCAACGAGGTTGGCTGGATCCTGCACCGCGACGCGTGGGGCAGGGGATTCGCCAGTGAAGCGGCCACAGCGGCCATCGATTGGGCATTCGAAAACCTGGGTTGGGATTCGGTAATCCATTGCATTGCGCCACAGAACACGCCGTCGCAGCGTTTGGCGCAGCGCATGGGTTCGCGCAACCAGGGGCCGGGCAAACTGCCGCCGCCGCACCAGGATGCGCCGATCGACGTCTGGGGCCAGTCACGCGAGGAATGGATGCGCCGACGTGCCGGGGACAGGCAGGCATGATCACGATCCATGGCTATTCGCCTTCGGGCAATTGTCACAAGTTGCGCATGCTGCTGGGTCATCTTGGTCGCGAGCATCGATGGATCGAAACCGACAGCGCGCGCGGCGCGACACGAACGCCCGGGTACCTGGCCAAGAATCCCAACGGCAAGGTGCCGATGCTGGAAACCGAGGATGGCCGAATCCTGGTCGAGTCGAACGCCATTCTGGTCTGGCTGGCCGAAGGCACCCGGTATTTCGGTGGGGACGCCTGGCAACGTGCGCAGACCCTGAGCTGGATGTTCTTTGAACAGTACAGCCACGAGCCATACATCGCGGTAGCGCGTTTCGTTTGCGGTTGGACGCCGATGGACAGCGAGCGTCGCAAGGATCTCCCGCGTCTGCGTGAACGCGGCAACCAGGCGCTTGCGGTCATGCAGCGGCATCTCGAAACGCAAACGTGGTTCAGCGGCGACAGCTACGGGATCGCCGACATTGCGCTGTTCGGCTATACCCATTGCGCCGCGGATGGTGGTTTTGATCTCTCCAGATACCCGGCAGTCCGGGATTGGCTTGATCGCGTGCGCGACGAACCGGGATTTGTTGCCATGCCGCCCATCTCCGATGACAACAGGAACCTGATTGCGCAGTCTTGCTGATCGGCCAGCTGAACCGCTCGCCACCACGAATCCAAATTTCAGTCTCCGCATTTCTCCAACCATGAACGCCATTCCCAATCCCATTCCTGCTCGCCATCGCGGCCTCAACCGAGCAGAGATCTGCGACCAGAACTTCATTGAACACGTGCGCGACTGGAGCGGAAACGTCCGCGCTGCACCGCTTCCGGATCAACCCGTGGTGCCGGGCAGTCGCTGCTCGGCTGCGGCCTTTGTCGAGTTGTTCGAGTCGCAGTTGATCTCCCGGCATCTGGATCTGATGGCGCGCGTGCTGCGCGTGAAGAACAAGGTGTTCTACACGATCGGTTCGAGTGGCCACGAAGGCAATGCACTGGTGGCGCGCCTGACCCGTCATACCGATCCGGCTTTCCTGCACTACCGTTCCGGTGCCTTCATGGCCGAGCGCTTCCGCAAGCTGCCGGGAATGGACCCGGTGATGGATTCGGCGTTGTCGTTTGCCGCCAGCAAGGAAGATCCGGCCTCCGGCGGACGTCACAAGGTGTGGGGTTCCAAACCCTTGTGGGTATTGCCGCAGACCTCGACCATCGCCTCGCACCTGCCCAAGGCCCTGGGCACGGCGCTGGCTATCGAGCAGGCGCCGCGCATTGGCCACGAATTGCCGGTTCCTGCCGATTCCATCGCCATCTGTTCGTTTGGTGATGCTTCGTCAAACCATGCCACCGCACAGACTGCGTTCAACGCGGCGGCCTGGACCGCTTACCAGAAGCTCCCGGCACCGGTTCTTTTCGTCTGCGAGGACAACGGCATCGGCATTTCGGTGAAAACCCCGGGCGGCTGGATCGAGCGCAACTTCAGCGAACGCCGTGACCTGGATTATTTTTACGCCGACGGTCTGGATCTGGCCGGCGGCTACGCCGATGTGGAACGTGCGGTCGAACACTGTCGCAACACGCGCCGCCCCACCTTCCTGCATCTGCGTACCACACGCATCATGGGACACGCGGGAACCGATTTCGAGATCGAATGGCGCAGCATCGAGGAGCTGGTGCAGGTGGAAGCCGGTGATCCCCTGCTGCGTTCGGCCAGTATCGCGCTGGAATCGGGCCTGTTCAGCAAGGAAGCCCTGCTGGCCAGGTACGAAAAAGTGCGTGAGCGATGCTTTGCAGCCGCGGAAGCGGCGGACCGCCGGCCGAAGCTGGAGAAACTGGACGAAATCGTCGCGCCGCTGGCACCGTATTCGCCGGAAGCGGTGGCGCGGGAAGCCACCCGCTCCAACCATGCGGAGCGCCGCCTCGAAATCTTCGGAGGCGAGGCGAAACTACCGGAGAACCAGCCACCCAGGCACCTGGCGATCCAGATCAACCAGGCCCTGCACGACCTGTTCTGCAAATATCCGGAAACCCTGCTGTTTGGCGAGGATGTGGCGCAGAAGGGCGGCGTGTACACGGTCACCAAGGGCCTGCACAAGGCGTTCCGCAACAGGCGCGTATTCAACACCCTGCTCGATGAAACCATCATCCTTGGCCTGGCCCAGGGCTACGCCAACATGGGCATGCTGCCGATTCCGGAAATCCAGTATCTGGCCTATTTCCACAACGCCTGCGACCAGATTCGTGGCGAGGCCGCCTCCTTGCAGTTTTTCTCCAACAACCAGTATGCCAACCCCATGGTGGTACGCATTGCCGGACTGGGTTACCAGAAGGGCTTTGGCGGCCATTTCCACAACGACAACTCGATGACGGCACTGCGCGACATTCCTGGCCTGGTGGTGGGCTGCCCGAGCCGTGGCGATGATGCCGCCATGATGCTGCGCACCCTCGCTGCGCTGGCGCGGGTGGATGGCCGGGTCAGCGTGTTCCTGGAACCCATTGCCCTGTACATGACCAAGGACTTGCACGAATCCGGCGACAACCAGTGGCTGTTCCCATACCCGGCACCCGACCAGGCCATGCCGCTGGGCGAAGGGCGGGTCTATGAACCGCAGGCCGACGATCTGGTGATCTTCACCTACGGCAATGGCGTGCCGATGAGCCTGCGCGCGGCGCGCGGCATCGAGGCCAGGCACGGCTGGAAGGTGCGCGTGGTCGACCTGCGCTGGCTGGTGCCGTTGAATGAGGCTTTCATCGCCGAGCAGGCGCGCAGCGCCAAGCGCATCCTGGTGGTGGATGAGGGCCGGCACTCCGCTGGAGTCGGCGAGGGCATCATCACCGCCATCGTCGAGTCCGGCTCAGGCAGCAAGCCCTTGCAGCGCGTGGCGGGTGCGGATACCTATACGCCGCTGGCCGGTGCGGCATTTGCGGTGCTCCCTGCCGACGCGGATGTCGTGGCAGCGGCGGCCAATCTGGAGCCTTCAGCCTGAATGCCCTATCATCGCGCGCAATGAGTGCAAGCCCTCCGCTGACCATCCTGTTTGCCGACGTCTCGGGCAGTACCAAACTGTTCGAGGTGCGCGGCAACGTGCAGGCGCGCGCGATCATCGCGGCCGTGCTCAATGCCCTGCACGAAGTCGCACAGCGGCACGGCGGCACCCTGGTCAAGACCATCGGTGATGAAATCATGTGCACCTTCCCCGGTGCCGTGCAGGGCCTGCTGGCTTCCACCGACATGCAGCGCCGCATCAAATCCGATCCCGCGTTCGTCGAAGACAACATCGGCATCCGCATCGGCCTGCATCACGGCGAGGCACTGGTCGAGGAAAACGACGTTTTCGGTGACGCCGTCAACGTGGCGGCGCGCATGGCCGCGCTGGCCAAGCGCGACCAGATCGTCGCCACTGCCACCACCGCAATGAACATCACCAGTGCCGCAGGGGTACGGGTACGTTCCGTCGGTACCGCGCGCGTGGCCGGCAAGCTGCTGCCCATCGAGATTGTCGATGTGATGTGGCAGGAGGATGTCTCCCACGTGACCACGGTGCAGCGTGTGGTCCAGTTCGCCAAGACCGAGCGGGTCATGCTCAGCCTGCGTTATCTGGGCCGGGAGTTTCGACTTGACGAGCTCTCCGAGCCATTCACGCTGGGGCGCGAGGAAGGCCACAGCCTGACCATCGACTCCGACTGGGTTTCACGCGATCACGCGATGATCGAGTGGAAGCGTGGTCACTTCGTGCTTTCCGACCGTTCCACCAACGGTACCTGGGTCAAGATCGGCAGCGAGGAATTGCTGGTCCACCGCGATGCATTCCATCTGCGCCGCTCGGGCACGATCAGCCTGGGCCAGGCGCATGCCGCCGGAGACGTGGCATTGCTGCACTTCGAGTGCGGCAGCGCCTGAATTCCGGTTTGTCGGCTGCAGGCCTTTGGCACTTGGGGTGAGCTGCCGCGACCGACACTGACTTGGATAGTCGGCTCCACGCCTGCGGCGCTTGAGCCAACCTGCGGAAGCGAGGTTGCAGGTCGGATCAAGTCTCGCGGAGCCGGATCCGACACGCAATCAATTCTCGAATCCGTGCTTGAAGATCTGGTCGTAGCCAACCGGTGGCAGGTCCGGG
This sequence comes from Gammaproteobacteria bacterium, assembly GCA_004295005.1. Taxonomy (GTDB): domain Bacteria; phylum Pseudomonadota; class Gammaproteobacteria; order Xanthomonadales; family Rhodanobacteraceae; genus Dokdonella. The sequence continues at coordinate 24,062 of SHNG01000122.1, read as the reverse complement.
CCCTGGAAGATACCCATCGGCGTGTAGCCGGAATAGCCGGGGAACACGTAGTAGATGTTGGGATTGGCCATGCGCCGGATCAGTGCTTCGGAGATGATGCGTCGATAGTCTGTGGTCACCGCGACATCGGTTCCCTGATACAACTGGGCAGTGCCCAGGCCGGGAATCGAGCCATAGACCTGGCCTCCGTTGACTGAACCACCGAGTGCCAGCATCACGTTGCCGTAGCCGTGGTCGGTGCCGCTGTCGGCGTTTTCCTGCACGCGGCGACCGAACTCGCTGACCACGATCACGCTGGTCTTGTTCATCAGGTTGCCCGCCCCGCTGCTGGCGAGGTCGGTGTAGAACGCGCTCAAGCCATCGGACAGACTGGAAACCTGATTGCCGAAATAGTCGTAGCTGTTGGTTGGGTTGCCCTGTCCCACGTGTGTGTCCCAACCGCCCAGATCGATGGTGGCAATGCGCATGCCAAGGTTGAGCTTGATGATCTGCGCAATGTTGCGCAGTTGATCGCAAAATCCCTGGTTGTACTGATTGCTGTAATTGGCGCCACCGGTGGGCTGGTAACCGCCCGGATTGTTGGTGGCGTGGTAAAGGCCGAAGTTGATCGGGCGCAGCAGGTCGAGCGAAGCCAGTGTTTCCACGCCCGCACTTTCAAGCAAGGTGGCATTGCCGTTCCACAGGGAATGCATGCGACTGACGGCACCCACAAGGCCCGGCACGTCCTGATCGACGTCGTCCCACGACCAGTGGAAACCGTCGAGGCGGTAGTCCGATGCGCTGGCCATGGTGATGGCATCGGAACTGCCGAGCAGGCTGCTGGCGGTGATGTTCCCGAACGAGGTGGCCGGTAGCGGAACCACAGCGGGCAATCCACCACTGATCAGATGCCGGGTCAGCCAGCCCACGTTGTTGCCGGTGCCGCCACCGAAGCCGAACTCGAGATTGGCCTGGGCGTCGAAATGGCTGCGGATGACAGGAATGGGTTGAGCCTGACCCGCACCCACGATGAAAGCGAGGCGATTCTGGTTGTAGAGATCGCGCAGTTTGCTGGCGCGCGGATGCAGGGCCCAGGTGGTGCCATTCAGGGGAAGGGCAGCGCCCGCGCCTGAAACCGGAATGATGGTGTTGCTGCGCGCCGCCACGTAGTCGGTGCGGTACGGACTGCTGGCACCCGGCGGCAACAGGCTCAGCCCATCCATGGCTCCGCGCAGGAACACGATGACCAGGGTGTCATTGGTGGCAGCAGCCGGGCCGATATCCGGCGGAGTCATGTAGGCGAATGCGCGACTGCTGGAGCCGGCGGCAATGGCGGCAACGCCGCAGCCCTTGAGGAAATCACGTCGATCGATCTTGCTCATGTCGGTGGTCCTCAGCGGCGCAGGAATTCGGGACTGCACAGGATCAGGCTGATCGCCGTGCGCAGGCGTGCCTGTGTGTAGTGCGTGGAAAGATTGTTGGCATTCCAGTTGTTGGTGGTCAGATCGAGCACATCACCCGCGTTGGCGTTCTGACGCAGCATGTCGACGGCAACCGTGTAAGCGGGTTCCGGTCGATAGCCGAGAATGCGGTCACACCAGTAGCCCATGACATTGGCAGCCGTGCGCTGGTTGGCCGGGAATGCGGCAAGGGTCTGGCCTTGCACGTCAACCAGAAACGGATAGCCGTCGTTGTAGCTTTCGGTCTGGTGCATCTCGAGCAAGCGCGGCAGCATGCGCAGGGTCATGCCCAGGGTGCCGGTGCTGGACCACGCCACCTGGTCGTCCGGATAACCATTCGGGGCAGGCCAGTAAAACAGGCGGTGTCCGGCACCTTGCAGGCGTCCGCGAAATTCCTCGGTCGGCGTGTAGATGCTGCCGTTGTTGTCCGGTTTCAGGGTGAAATCAGCGCCGGTGGCACGCAGGGCGCTGACTGCGCTGAGGGCCGGACGCTTCATGGCCGTGCCCCAGCCGGTCTTGAATTCGGTCGATTGCAGGATCACCTGCATCACCTGCTTGATCTGGTCGCTCGCCTGCCAGCTTTGCTGGAACACGCTGGCCACGTTGTCGAGCAAGGCATTGGATGGATTGGCGCCGACGAACCGGCGACACAACTTGCCAGCCATGTGTTTGGCCGTGCTCGGGTGGCGCGCCAGCATGTCGAACAGCACGATGCCGTCGGTCTGTCCCTGCGATGCCTGGAAGTAGCGGGCAAGGATGCGCTTGATGCCCTGGTCGTGCCGGCTCGAGTCGTAGACAAATTGCCCGAGGGGTACGCCATTGATCGGGTCATAGGGCCAGTTGGCACCGGAAATGGTCCAGCCGGTCAGCGCGCGTGCAGTTTCGTAGACGTCGTCATCGACGTACTTGAGGCGTTCTTCCTCGCCATCGGGGGCGGTGTAGTGCCCGAGCAAGGTCATGTTGGCGAAGCTGTCGGGGTTCTGCACGATGCCGCCGTAGTGCTCGGCGCCCATGGTGTGCAGCTCGAACAGTTCGCGTGCGTAGTTTTCGTTGGGATGCGCGGCTTCGCTGGAGTACAGATCCAGCATGTACATCATCGAGGCGGACTCGCCGACCGCCTGCAGCATGCTGCGGAAGTTGCCGAACACATGCGGGCGGATGGCGTCGCGGTCGAAGGCCGGAAACATCGGGCCGCCGTCGTAGTCCCAGCCGAACACACTGAAGTGGTCGTGCCAAAAATCCACCATCACTTCGTACAGTTGGCGCTGGCTGTAGATCTGGCGAATCAGGGTCGCGCATTCGCACTCGGAGATCGGCAGCATGCGAACGTAGTAGTCATTGGTCACCGCATGGTGCTGGGTCCACAACTGGTTGGCCGTCTTGTTCAGTGTGGTGAAGCCGGCGCTGGCCAGGCGCGTGTTGCAGGCACTGTCATTGATGCCGGCCGGGTTTAGCTGCTGGTTGACCCAGGCGGTCCAGCGCGCGTCATCGTTGGCGCCCAATGCGACGAAATCCAGGTAGGCCTGGGTGGTGTAGCCCATCGTGGCGCGAGTCAGCCAGCGCATGGGCGCCGGCGGAAAACTGAGCGCGGCAGGTGCTTGCGGAATATCCTTGTCGCGCAAGCCGGAACGTCCCGGCCTGCGCATGGCGAGTTCCGAAGCGACCTGCTCGAAACCCGCGCTGCTGAACAGCGAGCTCAACAGGCGTCGACGTGAAGTGAGGAAGGCGGCGCTGGCGGGTGCTGCGGCCATGGAAAATCTCCCGGGTTGCTTCGTTCAAACGCGACCAATCGTGCGGATGCTGCCACCTGCAAGCCGCGCAAGCCAGTCGGGGATTGAAGCAGGCCTGTGCAACGGGGTCCGTGATCGGGGTCGCCGTTGATGGATGCGTGGGGGACTACGTGGGCCGTGAATTGTTGCGGGTTACAGGATCCTGGGTTCCGGTTCCAGCATGACCTGGTAGCGCGCATGGACCGTGTCACGGATTTCCTCGGCAAGGTTCCAGATCTCCGCGCCGCTGGCCCCGCCGAGGTTGACCAGAACCAGCGCGTGATGCTCCGAAACTCCTGCATGTCTTCGTCGCAAGCCTTTGAATCCACAGGATTCGATCAGCCAGGCTGCGGACAGTTTGAGCTGGCCATCCGAAGTTGGCCAACAGGGTAGATCTGGATGACGCTGACGCAGGTCTGCTCCCTTTGCCGAGCCGACCAGCGGGTTCTTGAAAAAGCTGCCGGCATTGCCGATCAGTGCCGGATTGGGCAGCTTGCGCGTACGCACCCGGGCGATGGCCTCGGCAACTTGGGCATGCGTGGGCTCACAGAAGCCCAGCGCTTTCAGTTCCTCCGCTATTCCGGCATAGCCGATCCTGGGATCGCGTGCCCGCGGCAGTCGGAACTCCACCGAAGTGACGATATAGCGGTCGGCCTCTTGCTTGAACACGGAATCACGGTAGGTAAACCGGCAATCCGCAAGGTCCAGCTCCACGGGCTGGCCGCCATGCCGATCCCAGGCGGAGACGGATTCGATGAACTCGCACACCTCAACGCCATAGGCGCCAATGTTCTGGATCGGGGCGGCGCCCACGCTCCCCGGGATCAGCACCAGGTTCTCCAGCCCTGCAAAACCGCGCGCCAGCGACCAGTGCACGAAGGCATTCCAGTTTTCCCCGGCGGCCACGCGCACGCGACACGCATCGCCTTCATCCGATTCCACCGCAATGCCCTGCGAGCTCATTGAAAGCACCACGTGTGGCCAATCGCGGGTGAACAGCACATTGCTGCCTTCGCCCAGCACCAATACAGGTGAGTTTTTCAGATACGGGAAACCAAGCACTTCGCCCAGAGCCTCGGGCTTCTTCACGTCGATCAGGAGATGCGCGCGCGCCGGCACGCGAAACGTGTTGCGTCCCTCGAGCGAAGCATTCTCGACGATGGTGTAGCCATTGCCCTGGGCGATGGCGGAACTGACGGGGTACCTGTTCACTGGGTACGCCTTCCGCGCCTGGGGTTGGGGAGGCTCGCTTCCTCCCGCTTCGCACCGTGTGCAGGCGGAGGATCGATATCAAATCCCCCTCTCCCGCTGGCGTACCCAGAAGGGCATAAAGGAGAGGGCTGGGGTGAGGGTGGGGCAAATACAGAATCGTCCATTCTATCGTTGCAACGCGCTAGGTAGCGAAGATCGCTTCGCGATTCCGGGATGACAGTGGGATCAGGACGCGGCGCGCTCACGCATCGCCTCCACGCATTCGCCGATCAGGGCCGGTCCGCGATAGACCATGCCGGTGTAGAACTGCACCAGGCTGGCGCCCGCATCGATTTTCGCCACCGCGTCCGCACCGCAGGAGATGCCGCCGACGCCAACCAGGGGAATGACACCACCAAGTCGCTGCGCCATGCCGCGCAGTACCGCCGTGGATTTCGCAAACACCGGTTTGCCGGACAAACCACCGGCTTCGGCGGCATATCGATGACCGCTCACCGTGTCTCGCGCAATGGTGGTGTTGGTTGCGATCACGCCGTCGATGCGTGCCGCGCGCAACACCTCGGCCATCGAATCGAGTTCTGCATCGGAAAGGTCCGGCGCGATCTTCAGCAGCATGGGCTTGCGTTGCCCATGTTGCGCGCCCAGGCGTTCCTGCGCTTCGCGCAGCGTGCCAATGAAGCGTTTGAGGGTTTCTTCTTCCTGAAGGTCGCGCAGCCCCTGTGTATTGGGCGATGAAATGTTGACAGTGATGTAGCTTGCGCGCGCGTACACCCGTTCCAGGCACACAAGATAATCGTCGGTAGCCCGCTCGTTTGGCGTGTCCTTGTTCTTGCCGATATTGATGCCAAGCACGCCCTTGAAGAGTGCGCGCTCGGCATTGCGCACCAGCGCATCCACACCTTGGTTGTTGAAGCCCAGGCGATTGATCACGGCCTCGTGCTCGGGCAGACGGAACATGCGTGGCTTGGGGTTGCCCGCTTGTGGGCGCGGCGTGGTGGTGCCGACCTCGATGAAACCGAAACCGAGCGCAGCCAGCGCATCGACGTGTGCGGCGTTCTTGTCCAAGCCCGCAGCCAGACCGACCGGATTCGGAAAACGGATGCCGAAGGCTTCGGTCTCGAGATTTGGCGGCTTCGATGCCAGCAACGGATTGAGCCCGCTGCGGTATGCCGCCTCCATCGCCTTCAACGAAAGATCATGCGCGCGCTCGGCATCCAGGCAAAACAGCAATTGGCGGGCGATTCCGTACAAGCCTCAGTTCCAGCCCGAGGCAAGCCAGGCCAAGCCGCCGAGGAAAAGCACGATGGCCAGCACCAGCAAGATCAGGAACACAATCTGCGCCCAGCCGAGGATCAAGCCGGCCAGGCACAGTCCATCGCCCTGAACGGAGCCAGGCGGCGCTCGACGGATTTCCTTGCGACCGGCATGCCCGCACACAACGGCGACGACGGCACCGACGAAGGGCAGGGCAATCCAGCAGAGAATGCCGAACACGAGGCTGAAAACCGCAAGGGTGCTGGTATTGGCCGGTGCGGTGTTCATGGATGCCGACTCCAATTGCAAGGCTCACGCCGCTGGGCGCGAGCGTAGTGAGCCTGGCGCCTGCAAGCAATGACGAGAGCGTGCCGGGCTGAAAGGGAAATCACAGCCCGGCGGACGCTGATCAGAACTCGAACTTGATGCCCTGGGCCAGTGGCAGCGCATTCGAGTAGTTGATGGTGTTGGTCTGGCGACGCATGTACACCTTCCAGGCATCCGAACCGGATTCACGGCCGCCGCCGGTTTCTTTCTCGCCACCAAAGGCACCGCCGATTTCCGCACCCGAGGTGCCGATGTTGACGTTGGCGATGCCGCAATCCGAACCGGCCGCCGACAGGTACTGCTCACCGGCTTTCAGGTTCTGCGTGAAGATGGCAGACGACAAGCCCTGCGGCACCGCGTTCTGCAATTCGATGGCCTGGTCCAGGGTCTTGAACGGCATCACGTAAAGGATGGGCGCAAAGGTTTCCGTCTGCACCACCTCGTCGGAATTCTTGAGGCCGGTGACGATGGTCGGCAACACGAAATTGCCCTTGCCCTCGATGGCCGCGCCGCCGGTGGCGATGGTGCCGCCGCTGGCCTTGGCCTTGCCGATGGCGGCAAGGTAGGCCTTCACCGCATCCTGGCTGTTGAGCGGACCCATCAGGGTGGTGGCGAGGGTTGGGTCGCCGATCTTCTTTTCGACCTGCTTGTAGGCCTTGACCAGGCTGGCGACCACATCGTCGTGGATGGATTCGTGCACAAACACGCGACGTGTGGAGGTGCAGCGCTGTCCACAGGTACCAACCGCGCCGAATACGATGGCCGGAATGGCGAGTTTCAGGTCCGCGCTTTCATCGACGATGATGGCATTGTTGCCGCCGAGTTCCAGCAGCGAGCGGCCCATGCGCTGGGCGATGCGCTCGCCGACCAGGCGGCCGACCCTGGTCGAGCCGGTAAAGCTGATCAGCGGAATGCGTTTGTCATCGACAAAGTTCTGCGCCAGCTCGTTGCCGGCATCATTGAACAGGAAGAAGATGTCCGGGAAGCCGGCCGCGTTCAGCGCCTCGTTGCAGATCTTCATGCTGGCAATGGCCGAGAGCGGAGTCTTGGGCGACGGTTTCCAGATCGTGATATCGCCACAGATCGCGGCGAGGAAGGAATTCCACGCCCACACCGCCACCGGGAAATTGAACGCGCTGATCACGCCAACCAGACCGATCGGGTGCCACTGTTCGTACATGCGGTGGCCGGGGCGCTCGGAGTGCATGGTGTAGCCGTACAACATGCGTGACTGGCCGACCGCGAAATCGGCGATGTCGATCATTTCCTGCACTTCGCCATCGCCTTCCGGCTTGATCTTGCCCATTTCCAGGGCGACCAGGGAACCCAACGCATCCTTGTGTTTGCGCAGTGCCTCACCGCACAGGCGCACCGCCTCACCACGACGTGGCGCCGGCGTGGTGCGCCAGATCGCAAAGGCTTCCTGTGCGCGCTTGACGATGGTTTCGTAGTCGCTTTCGCTGGAGGCATGCACCTCGGCGATGACTTCATTGGTGCTCGGGTTGATCGACTGCAACAACCCGGCGTCGGCGGTTTTCGACCATTCGCCATGGCCGAGATAAGTGCCGGAATTGATTGCGCTGAGGCCAAGGGCCTTGAGAATTGGGTTGGACATGGAAACTCCGGAATAGACGAAAAGAGTGCGGCGCCGGTTGCGCGCAGGAAATGAAAATTGGATGCCTTGATTCAGCGTCGTTTGTCGCCGCAGGTTCGCCCGGTGGTCGAGCGCCCAAATGGCACGCGACGCGCTCAAGACTTCGGGCAGCCGCATATTTTAGGCCATAACGCCGCATTCCGGAACCGGATTCCGCTGCGCTTCATCCGGGCTGCGCAGGTCGCTTCCAGCCTTCAAGGCCGAACCGGTGAGTTACGGCGCGTCTGGCTTGCGGCGAAATGCGTAGATCAGGCTGCCCACCAGCAGCGCCACTGCGCCTGCAGCCAGGTTGGCCAAACTTGCGCTGGCCAGAAGTCCCAGCGAAAGCAGGATGGCAGCCACCGGAACCAGCGCACCACCCGGCAAGCGCAGTGTGCCTTCGCGCCGGGTCTCGCGCCGCGAAAGAACAATGACGCTGGCGGCGGTAACGAGATAGGCAAACAGTCGCGCGATCACCGAGAGCAGGGCCAGTTGCACGAACGAACCGCTCAATGCCATGGCCAGTGCCACGGCGGTCTGCACGAGGATCGCGAATGCCGGTGTGCGCCAGCGCGGATGCAGGCGCGCAAATACGGCAGGCAGGAATCCATCCACGGCCATCGCGTAGAGGTAACGTGGGCCGAACAGGGTGGAGTTGAAGATGGTGCCGAGTATGGAAACCGAGGCGCCGACTGTGAGCAGCATGGCCGCAGCTTGGCCGCCGAACAGCGCAGCCGCTTCAGCCAGCGGTGTATTCGTGGCAGCAAGGTTTGGCAAGGTGCCCTGGGCCACAAACTGAACCAGTACATAGATGGCGGTAACCAGGGCGATCATGGTCAACAGCGCAAACGGAACGTCGCGGCGGGGATTGCGGTATTCACCAGCCGCCGCTGGCGTGTTCTCGAAGCCGGCATAGGCAAACAGCAGCAGCAACGCGGCCTTGGCCAGATTGGTCGTGTCGATTTCCGGCAAGGCCGTGGGCTTGGCCAGCGACCAGTCCACAAACCAGATGCCGTAGCCGATGAAGAACAGCAGCGGCAACACTTTCGCGATGGTCAGCGCGGTGCCCGTGCGCGCGGCGGCGCGTACGCCGATCAGGTTGATCCAGGCCAACACGAGCAGTGACGCCGCAATAATCGTGGTGTGCGCGAGGCCGGAAGCAGCGGCTGGCCAGAAGTGGGAGATGGCCAGGGCAAGACCATTGCTCAGCGCGGCGATCGAGGAAATGCGGGTCAGCGAGGACATCCAGCCGGCCTGAAAGCCGATGAATGGACCAAACGCGGTGCGGGCATACAGATAAGCACCGCCGGGTTTGTCGAAGTGGCTGGCGGCCGCGGCGTAACACAGCACGATCAGCGCAACGGCGAATCCAGCCAGCAGGATGGCCCAGATGCTGGCCCCGGCCAACAATGCCGCAGCGGCGGCCGGCAGAAGATAGATGCCGCTGCCGATCACGTCGTTGATCGACAGCGCAACAATCTGCCAGCGTCCGACATCGCGACGCAGTCCGGTATCAGCCTTCACCTGCGAGGCGTGTTTGGATTCAGTCATGACGTTTGTGGAAGTTCGCTATCGATCTGATGAAGCCTCAAGCTGTTTCTGCTCATGGTTCGACAGACCTGTCCAGGGCACGGCCGAAGGGTTCACCACGAGCGGAAGAACGGGGAATCCGCTCATGGTTCGACAGGCCTGTCCTGAGCACGGTCGAAGGGCTCACCACGAACGGATTCAATTTCATTGCGAGCGGATTCACGCTCGCCATTGGCCACGATGCTGTTGGCGGTAAGGTCCGCACTCACATTGCCGACCGTGGCAAACACATCGGGGATGGTATCCACGGCTAGCAGCAAGGCGAGTGGTTCCAGCGGCAGCCCCAAGGCAGCGGCGACCGGCATGTTGGTGGCCATGAAACTCACCTGTCCCGGCAAGCCGACCGATCCCAAACTGATGACCACGGCCAGCACGACCGCAATGGCCATTTGCATCACGCCGACATCGACGCCATACATCCAGGCGATGAATGCGGAAACCACGATGTACTGGATTGGGCTGGTGATGCGAAACAGCGAAACCGCCATCGGCAGTACCAGTGCGGAAGCAGCGCGCGGGTGATCCAGGCGCTCGCGTGCGCTCTCCAGCATGGCCGGCAGGGTTGCCAGCGAGGACTGGGTGCTGGCGGCAACGACCTGGGCGGGCAGGATGGCCGGAATCCAGCGACGCAGGCGCTCGCCACCAACCAGAACCGCAATCGGGTACAGCAGCAAGGTCACTGCCACATAGATCGAACTGAGGATGACCACATACCAGCCCAGCGCGCTGAGCACGCTGCTGCCGGCCTTGGCACACACCGCAAGCACCAGGGCGAACACGCCGAGCGGTGCCGCCCAAAGCACCCAGTGCACGATCACGATCATCACATCGGCCAGGCTCTGAAAAAAGTCGGTCATGCGCTGGCGTCGCCCACTCTCGATGCGGGTCAGCGCAAATCCAAAGAACAGGGCAAACACCACCAACGGCAACATGGCGCTCTGTGCGGCAGCGGCGATGGCATTGCTTGGAATAATGGTGGCGAACCATTCGCCCAGGTTGGCAGGGGCGCTGAGCGTGCTGCTCGCAGGAACCGATGCGCGCATGTGTTCGATCAGGTCGGCATCGTGAGGCAACAGCGAAAATGCCGCGGGCGCCACCAGTGCGGCGAAAGTCGCGCCGCAAGCCAGCAACACGATGAACACGCCGATGGCGCGTCGTGCAATGCGGCCCGAGGCAGCCGCGTCATTGGCGGTGCTGACTCCGACCACGACCAATGCCAACACCAGCGGCACCACGGTCATCTGTAATGCGTTCAGCCACAGGCGGCCAATGGGCTGGGCAATGTCGGCGGCATGCATGGCCAGTGCAGGATCCAGCCAGGCCAGAAGCAGCCCGACGAGTGCGCCGAGGATCAACCCAAGCAGGATGCGGGCGGTGTTGCTCATGTGGATTGCTCAGAAATTGACGGGATGGGTTCGGGAATTCGCCTGCGCTCGTGCATCAGGGTTCATGCAGATTGCGCACGCGCTCCAGGTTTGCCTCCAGGTGACTGAGACGATCGCCACCATTCTCGCAAAGCAGGATGAACAGCATGTCCAGCAAGTGGCGCAGCGCGGTCTGGTAGAGCAGGGGTTCGATGTGGGCGCGCTCATCGTGCGCGGAAACGAGCAGGGAGTGATCGGCCAGGTTGCGCAAGGGATTGGCGGTATGCCGGGTGACCGAGATGAGCTTGCCGCGGCGCTCGCGAAATTGGCGGCCGATCTTGGCCAGTGCCGGTTGCTGTCCGTGCTCCGAGAACATCAGCAGCACGTCGCCGGCATCGGCGCAGGATATGGCGGTGGTCATCAGCACGGCATCAAAATGATGCACGGTGAGGAAGTCGAGCAGGGACAGGCGCATGGCGAAGGCGCGCGCGGGGATGCCATCCTCACCCAGTCCAAACACGAACACCTTGCCGGCCTTGTGGATTGCATTGGCGATCTGGTTCACCTTCGAGGACGGGTTGATCACCCGCGTCTCCTGCTCGGCCAGCGACTTGCTGTGCCAGAGGCTTTCCGCAAGGGCCGCATGCGCGTCCTTGCGCGCAGGCTCGGCACTGGCGGAAGGCTCGCTGCCATCGCCGCGTGCGATGGATTCACCGATTGAATACTTGAGATCCGGGTAGCCCTTGAAGCCCAGTTTCTGGCTGAACTTGACCACGCTGGACTGGCTGATCTTGAGCGCATTGGCTAGTTGCTGCGAGGAGTAGTCACGCAGGAAATGGGCTTCTTCCAGGATGAAGTCGGCAATGCGTCGCTCGATGGCCGACATCTGGTCGCGCTCGGCGCGGATCTTCAAAAGTGGCGACATGGCGACTCCGCGCTCACGTGGGCCTTGCGATGGGCTGTCCAGATCAAGCTCCTTGCGTTCGGCCATGGAGAAGTGGGGCGAGGGTTCATCGGTTCGCATGCTTCACGTCTTGAGGAACTGCTGCTCGTCGCTCCTGCGAGGGCGGGAATCCAGCGACTTCGAAAATCGCCTGGAAAGGCACTGGGTCCCTGCCTGCGCAGGGACGACCACTATTCAAGCTTCCGGCAGGACATTGCACCAGGGAAAGCCTGATCCTGCTCGTCATCCCGGAATCGCGAAGCGAGATCCGGGATCCAGTGTCTTTTTCGTTCATGGCTTTTTCGATCAAGTCACTGGGTCCCTGCCTGCGCAGGGACGACGATTGTTGAAGATTTCCGCAGGACATGACACTAGCCGACCAATTCCAGTCCGCGAATCTCGCGAATGCCAAGTCCGGGGGCATCGGTCACGCTGATTTCCGAGTCGTTGAAGAGTACTCCGCCATCGACCGGATTGAACGCGCACAACGAAGGTCCGTCGAGGTCGATCTTGGTGATGGCGTGGGATTTTGCCACGGCCAGGTGCACCGCCGCCGCCACGCTGATGCTGCCTTCCAGCATGCAGCCGATCATGCAATCCACACCGTAGATGGCGGCGATGTCGGCAATGCGTATGGCATTGGACAGGCCGCCGGTTTTCATCAGCTTGATATTGACGATGTCCGCCGCGCGCATGCGGATCAGCTCGATTACTTCCATCGGACCGAACACGCTTTCATCAGCCATCACCGGAGTGTGCACGCGTTCGGTGATGTACTTCATGCCGTCCAGATCGTGCGCCTTGACCGGTTGTTCAACAAGTTCCAGACGCACGCCGGCATCTTCAAGGGTTTGCAGCGCATACACGGCCTGCTTCGCGGTCCAGCCCTGGTTGGCATCCAGGCGCAGCAGGGCGCGACCCTCGACGGCGGCGTAGATGGCCTTGACCCGCTCGATGTCGACGCCAATGTCCTTGCCGACCTTGATCTTGAGTGACTCGAAGCCGCGTTCCACTGCGGCCATGGAGTCGGCCACCATCTTGTCGATGTAGTCCACGCTGATGGTGATGTCGGTGGTGATGACCGGGTCACCCCCGCCGAGCAGGCGGTACAACGGTGCGTTGTACAACTGTCCCCAGAGGTCGTAGATGGCGATCTCGACGGCAGCCTTGGCGCTGGAGTTCTTTTCCATCGCCCCCTGGACCAGATGGGTCAGGTGATTGAGGTCGGCGACCTCGTGTCCGATCAGGCGTGGTGAAATGTAGTGGCGGATCGCCTCGATGATCGAGCCGTGGGTGTCGCCGGTGATGACGGCGGTCGCCGGTGCCTCGCCGTAACCGACATGGCCGCTGTCGGTGTTGACCATGACCACGATGTCTTCGACCTGGTCAACGCTGCGCAGGGCGGTCTTGAACGGTGTTTTCAGCGGAACGCGCAACATGCCGAAACGGATGTCGGTGATCTTCATGGTTTGCCTGCTGTTTGCGTGGCGGGGGCAGGGCGCATGTGCACGATGCTGCGCATGCGCTCGGTGTAGGTATGCGTTTCGTCGAACTGCAAGGGCATCAGCGGCGTCACCGAAACCGCGTTGAGCGGAATCCGTGCCATGCTGCCATCCGCACGGCGGTAACTGATGCCGGTGGTGTCGTGGATCACCCAGGGATCCCCATTGATCGAGCCAATGACCAGCATCACGTGGCCGGGGATGTAGACGAGATCCCCGACCCCGCTTGCACGCGCGATGCGGCTGCGCTCGGCACTGTCGTCGGATTCCTGGAATACCCGCTTGGCGAATGCGGGGCTCACGCCCTGGTCGCTGGTGTTGCGTGGCATCTGCACGCCCATGCTGCGATACACCTCGGCTACGAAGCCGCTGCAATCGCGGCCTTCGTAGGTGTGGCCCCAGCCATAACGTTCACCAAGGAACTTGAAAGCCTGGCGAATGATGTTGTGTTTCGTCAATGGCAGGTAGTCGGCGCTGGAATCTGCATTCTTCTGCAACAGCGCAGGGGCAAATGCCAGACTGCCATCGCCCTTGCGTATGGGCAGTTCGATCACATGCGAAACATAGGGGTGCTGGCCATTGACCGGCTTGTCTACCGGCCAGTCGGCCAGTACGGGTACGCGCACGCCCATGTCCAGTTTCAGTTGCGAGAGCGCCGGCTGCTCGCGGGTGAATACGGTATGCACGTCGGCGCCGGTGATGATGCGATATGGTGCCTTGTTCGCGTAGCCGAGCACTTCATCCCGTTCGCCGATGGCTACGAGGGCTTTCCGGATCCAGGCCGCATAGCGTGGCGTGATCACGAACCACCACTGGTGATCACCGCTTTCGTGTGCAATGACCAGTGGCGTGCCGGGAAACACCGCGCTTTCCTGGAATCGATCGATGTCGGTGTCATCGTTCGAACGAAAAACCCGCAGCATGGTCGGGAAGGCGCGCAGGTCGGCACGCCTGACCACCATGCCGAAGCGAGTCCTTTGCAAACCGGCAATGCCATCGAGCCAGCGGTTGTCGGCAACGGCTTGCAGGCGAGCATGGTCCACGGCCTTGCCTTCCTCGTCATACACAGTGGACTGCGGAACCTGGGCGAAATTCTCGATCCAGTCGCGCACCTGGTTTCCGACCAGCTCCTCCGGCGTGGCGGCGAGGTCATGCATGGAGTCGTCTTCGCGCATCAGGCGGGCGTTCTGATCGCTGATGGCCTGTCGATCCATGATGAGCTGATCGGCTTGGGTCAGGCGGGCGATCCAGAATTCGGCAGTCAATTGACTTTCCGTGACAGCGGCGACGCCAAGCGCAGGCGACTCGCGCGCGGCCAGCGGCGCCAGCGGCAAGGCCAGTGCAAGCGTCATCAGCAGACGCAATGCAAGCAAAGATTGGCGGTGCTTCATGGGAGTGCGAGCCTGGAAAGGATGGATGCCACCAGTAGACCGAACCCGGTGCCAAGAATGTAGCCGAGCAAGGCCAGCAGGATGCCGACCGGCACCAGCGAACGCGCGTAGCTGGCTGCCAGCAAGGGTGTTGCCGCGACGCCACCAATGTGCGCCAGCGATGCGATGCCGCACAGATAAAGATCGAAATGGAACAGGCGTGCCGCGAGGATCAGCAGTACGGCATGCAGGGCAATGATGGTGAGGCCGCAGAGCAGATAAAGCGGCGCATTACCGATGCCTTCGAAATTGCTTTGCGAGGCGAGTACCGCAACCACGGCAATCAGCAGCGCGCTGGAGATGGAGCCGGCACCCGGATAGCGCGAAAGCGGAGTGTGCGCTGCGACCAGACCAAACCCGGTGGCCAACAGGATGGTCCAAGTGGTTGCCGAGATCATGCTGCTGGTTGGCAGCAGGCTTGCCAGGGAAGCGCTGCCGGCTGCGACGAGCAGGGCCAGTCCAAGCCAGACCAACACGCTGTCACCGGTCGCAGGTGCCTGTTCACGCAACTCGCCCACGCTGAGGTCGGCACTGGATGTCGCGCCGGTCCAGCGATTGAAGGCGGTGGCCAGGGGTGCTGCCGAAAACAGCACGGCCACCCACAGCGAGTAGCCCAGGGCATCGGTCAGCAAGGACATCGCCATCAGCGAGTCCGACATGCCGATCGCCTGCTTGACCGCAACCATGTTGGCCGAACCACCGACCCAACTGCCGCTCAGTGCCGCCAGCGGCTGCCAGGCATCGCCGGTGAGCCAGCCGCGATACATCAGAAAGCTGGCGATGAAGGCAATGAACAGACACAGCGAGGTGCAGAAGAACACGGCCAGCACACGGGGGCCGAGCCGGTAGATCGCGCGCAGGTCGCAGTTGATCATGAGCAGGAACAGCAGCGCCGGTACCAGGCGCCCAATCAGGCTGGATTGTGCAGACTTGATTTCGTCGTTGACCTGCCAGAGCCCGGTCACTGCCAGCGTGGTGACCAGCAGATAGGTCAACACGATGGGCGGCACGACCTTGAAGAACGGCCAGCCAAAGCGCCGTTCCAGTGCCGGGAAAATTCCCGCGCAAAGCAGCATCAGGGCCAGGTAGGGCGATACCGTCTGGATCATGTGAATCCCTGTGCTTCCTGCGCCGAATGGTGCGCCGCGGAATAGATGATTCCTGAGCGAATAATGCGAAGCATAAATTATTGACCGTCGATTGCAACCGTGTTACACAGCCGCCACGGATCCTTCCAGTTGGAATTCCCACGCGATGCGGCAGGCAGCGGTATCGATCTTGACGTGTGTGCAGCGCAAGCGGCAAATGCCGCGTTGCCATGCATTGCTGCTCATGTTGCTTGCGCAGGCCGCGATAGCCTCACCTCCGGCATCGCTGGACCTCGTCATTGCCAGTATTGACCAGGGCCAGTTCAAGCAGGCGGAGACGATGATCGCCTCGGCTCTCGCGCAAACCCCACTTGCGGCAGAAACGCGCACATCCCTCGAGTTTCAGCGCGAACGCATGCGCCGCATCCTGCTTGATTTCACCCTGGATGCCGATGCCGTCAAGACGCGTGTACGTGAGCGCATTGCCGATCTCAACGATGCCGAGTTTGCGCGTTGGGACGCGATGGGGCTTTTCGAGCACCAGCTCATCGATGGGAAACTGCTCTATTTCAATCGCTCGCCTTCAAACCTGTTTCGCTTGAGTGCCGAAGCGCGGGCCCGGGCCAAGCCGGCCGTGGTTTTCAACGACGGGCCGATGGAGCGGGCCAACGCCCATCATCGCGAAGTCATTGATGCCGCATTGGCTGGTCATGCAAGCAGCGTGGTTCCGCGTCACCTCGAGATAACCCAATCCATCAGCGTGAATGCCGATGCGGTGCCAGCCGGGGAAACGGTGAGCGCATGGATTCCGTATCCACGTGCCTTGCCGGGTCAGCAGGAAAACATCCGCTTGATCGGCAGCGAACCATCCCGCCACCAGCTTGCGCCCGAGTCCGCGATGCAGCGCACCGTGTACCTGGAGAAGCCTGCCGTGGCCGGCAAGCCCACGGTGTTTTCGGTGAGCTACGCACTGGATGTGTTTGCGCGCTACGTCGCTGTCGATGCCGACAAGGTGGTTGCAGCCACCATTACCGACGAGCTGGCGCCCTTTGTCGCCGAGCGCGCGCCGCACGTGCTGTTCACCGAATCGATCCGCCTGTTGTCACGCCAGATCGTCGGCGACGAGAAAAACCCCTGGCGAATCACGCAGAAACTCTATGCGGCGGTTGACCAGGTTCCGTGGGCAGGGGCACGCGAGTATTCGACCATCAGCAACATCAGCGACTACGCCCTGCACGCCGGTCATGCCGACTGCGGCCAGCAGACCCTGCTCTTGATCACCCTGCTCCGATACAACGGCATTCCCGCGCGCTGGCAATCCGGCATGGTCTATTCGGACGGCGACTACAGCAACCTGCACGACTGGGGCCAGGTCTACATCGCGCCATACGGCTGGATTCCCATGGATGTTACCAGCGGACGCCTGGACAGCTCCGATCCGGCAATTGCGAATTTCTACCTGGGCGGGCAGGACGCCTACCGCGTTGCCTTCAATGACGATTACGGCCAGCCGTTGATTCCGGCCAAGCGGCATTTCCGTTCCGAGACGGTCGACCTGCAGCGCGGGGAGGCGGAGTGGAGCGGTGGCAATCTGTATTTCGACCAGTGGGATTACGACTTTACCTGGCAGGTCAAACCTGCCGCGCCCGAGAAACCATAACCGCAGGCACATGCGGCAACCCGAGGGGAAAAGAGAAATGAACCGCAGCAATCGAGTGTTGAGAAAGTCTGCCCTGAACATGGCACTGGGCTTGTGCTTCGCGTTTGCCTTGCCTGCCGCCCATGCCGGCAATTCCGATGGTTCCGTGCTCGGTCGAACCGGTTCCGGGGCCACGGTCACGGTGACCAATCCGGAAACCGGCTTCACCCGTTCGGTGACCGCCGATGCGAACGGCAACTATCGTTTTCCGTTCCTGCCGGTTGGCAACTATTCCTTGAGCTCCAGTTCTGCGGACAAGCCCGTACCTGTCACCGTGAACCTGGGTGTGGCCACCACCGTCAACATCGGGGCAGCCGAGGGCACCCTGGGCACCATCGTGGTTACTGCCGGGGCAGTCCAGGCCGTTGATGTCACCTCGATGGAGAGCGCCACCAACGTCAACAAGATGGAGTTGGAGAGGATACCGGTTGAGCGTGATCCTCTTGCCGTTGCCTTGCTCGCTCCGGGCGTGATCGAGGGTGAGTTCGGCGGCATTTCCTTTGGTGGATCCTCGGTTGCCGAGAACACCGTCTACATCAACGGCCTCAATGTCACCGACTTCTACAACCGGGTGGGTTTCTCCTCGGTGCCTTATTCCTTCTACAAGGAATTCCAGATCAAGACCGGCGGCTATTCGGTGGAGTTTGGTCGCACCACCGGCGGCGTGATCAATGCGGTCACCCAGTCGGGCACCAACGAGTTCAAGTTCGGTGCGGAGGCAGTATGGGAGCCCAGCTTCCTGCAAACCGAAGGCAGCGATCATTACGATGCAGAGGGCAACCCGTACTACATCTCCAGTTACGACGAGTACGAGCGACGCAATTTGAACGTCTACGCATCCGGTCCCATCGTCAAGGACAAGTTGTTCTTCTACGCCTTGTACGAAGCACGCGACTACCAACCCAGCAACACGACCAGCACCGGCAATCTGCTCAACGAAGGCGATGCCGATGACGGATTCTGGGGCGCCAAGCTCGATTGGCAGATCAACGACAACCACTTGCTGGAATTCCTGGGCTTTGGTGATTCCAACAGCACGGCCACCGACATCTACCAGTTCGACCTGGCTTCCGGAAATCGCGGCGAGTACTCGAATACGCGCTTCATCGACAACGGCGGTACCAACTGGTCGGCCACCTACACCGGCTATCTCACCGACAGTTTCTCGATGAAGGCCATGTATGGCGAGAACGAACGCGAGTTTGCGCAGTCGAGTCTGAATGACATCAACTGCAATCGCATCCGTGATCGCCGTGATGTCGGCAACGGCGACATTGGCTGCACGAGCACCTCCACAGTGGCCGAACGACTCGACACGCGAGAGGCAGCACGCCTGGATTTCGAATGGGCACTGGGTGATCACCTGCTCAGGTTTGGCCTGGACCACGAAACCAATACCTCGGACCACAGTCAGTTCTATCCCGGTCCGGATCGCCTGTTGTATGAAATCTATGACACGGAACCCGGTACAACCCTGGCCAATGGCGGCGTGGTTCCGGATGGCGTGACCGCCTACGTGCGCACGCGCACCAACGAGGTGGATGGCACCTTTGAAAGCATCAACTCGGCGTATTACCTGGAAGACAACTGGTCAATCACCCCAAACTTCATTTTCAATGCCGGCTTGCGCATGGAGGCCTTCGACAACAAGAACTCGGATGGCGACAGCTATATCAAGATCGACGACATGCTGGCCCCGCGCTTCGGCTTCACTTGGGACACCGTGGGTGATGGCCGCACCAAGATCTTCGGCACCTTGGGCCGTTACTTCCTGCCGGTAGCCAACGTGATCAACATCAAGCAGGCCGGCGGCTTTGCCGATGTGCGCACCTTCTACGTGTTCAATGGGCTGGAGGATTTCGAGTACAACGGCAGCATCTACCAGCGTCCGATTCTCGGGCCGCAGATCGGTCCGGTCGATGACTCGCAAGGTGATGGCACGGTGGGCGACCTGCGCGGCGAAGTCGACAAGAACATGGACCCGGTCTACCAGGATGAATTGATCCTCGGCTTCCAGTCGATGATGGGTGAGAAGTGGTCGGTTGGCGCACGCGCCATTTTCCGTGATCTGACCAATGCCATCGATGACATGGAACTGACCTCGAACGGCATACTCTGTGATGGATCGCCGGGCTATATCGGCTACATCATGGGCAATCCGGGTGGGGATGCCACCGTCTATACCGACACCGATTGTGATGGCGAAAATGATGCCTATGTCACCATCGACACCTCGGAAGCCGGCTGGGCCTTGTACGACGACGATGGCAATTACATGGGCGAGGCCGGTTTCGAAAAGCCCAAGCGTACCTACAAGGCGCTGGAGTTGCAGATCGATCGCGCCTGGGACAATCACTGGTCTTTCAATGCGTCCTACACGCTTTCTTACAGCGAGGGCAATGCCGAGGGTCCGGTCAATTCCGATACCGACTTTGCCGATACCGGTCGCACCGAAAACTTCGACGATCCCTGGGTCAATTACGGTGGCAACGGATTCCTGCCCAACGATCGTCGCCACCAGTTCAAGTTCCGTGGCGCCTATGGCTTCAATGATCACTGGCAGGTGGGTGCCAACCTGATTGCGGAATCGGGACGCCCGGTCAATGCGTTCGGCGTAGGCAACCCGTTCGATGGCACCAATTACCACAGCAACTTCATTTGCGTGGCCAATTGCGAATCGGAAAACCCGTCGCAGCGCGTGTACGAGGCCAGCCCGCGCGGGGTTGCCGGTCGCCTGCCGTGGACCTACACACTCGGTGCCAACGTCAGCTACTACCAGCCCCTGGGCAGGGGCGACCTGCGCGTGAAGCTGGCGGTGTACAACCTGTTCAACTCGGAAAAGGTGATCGAAGTGGATGACCAGCTCGAATCGGATATTGGCTTCATCAATCCGACCTATCGTCAGCCGACCGGTTACCAGACGCCGCGCTACGGCCAGTTGACCGTCACGGTCAATTTCTGATGATGTCTGTTGAAGCGACCCGTTTCGGCGGGTCGCTTGGCGAGGGCCGGATGGATTCCCCGTCCGGCTCCGTGGACCGTCCCGAAGGTGTGCTCGAAGGCGTCAATGCCGATTCGCTCGCCGCCCGTCACGGCACGCCACTTCAGGTGTATTCGGCCAACGCAATCCGCAATCGCATCCGCAGCCTGCACGCCGCCCTGCAGGGTCTGGACGCGTTGGTTTGCTTTGCGGCCAAGGCCAACAGTTGCCATGCCATCCTCAATTTGATGGCGGAAAACGGCGTAGGCGCGGACATCGTGTCCGTCGGTGAACTCGAGCGCTGCCTGCGCGCGGGTATTTCAGGGAGTCGAATGGTGTTTTCCGGGGTCGGCAAGACCGAAGCGGAAATGTCCCGGGCCCTGGAATGTGGCGTGGGTCGCTTCAATGTCGAATCGGTGGATGAACTCGATGGCCTGCAACGGGTTGCTGCACAACGCGGACTCATTGCCTGTGCGGCAGTGCGCGTGAATCCCGATGTGGACGCTTTGACCCACGCCAAGATTTCCACGGGCAAGGCGGAAAACAAGTTTGGCGTCGGCATGAGCGAAGCCCGCACCTGGTTTGAGCAGGCGCGACAACGCCCCAACGTGCGCCTGGATGGGCTGCATGTGCATATCGGCTCGCAGATCCTTGATCTCGGGCCATTCCGCCAGGCGCTGGATCGTGTTGCCGAATTCCATCGTGAACTGGTGGCGGCGGGCCATGCCATCACCAGCATCGATGTGGGTGGTGGACTTGGCGTGTGCTATCGCGAAGGTCACGACCATCCGCCGGATGTCGCCGCCTATGTCGAGGTGGTGCGTCACGCACTGCGTGAATTCCGCGGGCGCATCGTGCTGGAGCCCGGGCGTTGGCTGGTCGCCGAAGCGGGCGTCCTGCTGACCCGCGTGATCCGCGTCAAGCAGGGCGAGCAGCGGCGCTTTCTCATCATTGATGCGGCCATGAATGATCTGCTGCGCCCGAGCCTGTACGAGGCCTGGCATGACATCGTGGCTGTAAGGCAGGCGAGTGGGCCAATGATTGCCTACGACATCGTCGGGCCGGTCTGCGAAACCGGTGATACTTTCGCGCTGGCCCGCGAGCTGCCCGAGTGTCAGGCCGGTGATCTGCTGGCCATCAAGACCACCGGTGCCTATGGCACATCGATGGCATCGAGCTACAACTCGCGACCCCTGCTTGCCGAAGTGATGATCGATGACGGTCGCAGTGCGCTGATACGGCAACGCCAGAGCCTGGATGCGATGATTGCCGGTGAGGTGACTTCACCACAGTGGATCAGCGCATGAATCGATGGCGTGTTCCTTCATTGCTGCTTGGCATGTTGCTCGCGGCTCCTGCGGCGGCAAACCAGGGCTTGGATGCCGCCTTCGAAGCGGCCATGCAACGCTTCCACCTGCCCGGCCTTGCCGTGGGCGTGATCGAGAACGGTCGCGTCGTGTACAAACGCACGCAAGGCGAATTGATCGTCGGCAGCGGCCGCAAGATCGACTCGAACACCCTGTTCAAGATTGCCTCCAACAGCAAGGCGATGACGGCGAGTACCTTGGCACGCTTGGTCGATGCCGGAAAGCTCAAGTGGGACGATGCGGTGGTCACGCGCTTGCCGTCATTCCGCATGTTCGATCCCTGGGTCACGCGCAACTTGCAGATTGGTGATCTGCTGGTGCACAACAGCGGCTTGCCGGAAGGCGGCGGTGACCTGATGCTGTGGCCGGAACCCAACCACTTCACGCGGTCCGACATCATTGCCGGACTTGGCCATATCAAGCCGGCTTACAGTTTTCGCTCGGGCTACGCCTACGATAATTTGCTGTATGTGGTGGCCGGTGAAGTGGCAGCGGCAGTGGCTGGGTTGCCCTACGAGGCGCTGGTCAAGCGCGAGGTTTTCGATCCGCTCGGTCTCGATTGCCGCGTGGGCGAGTGGCAAGTCACACCAACGGACAATATCGCGCAGCCGCATGTCTGGCGTGATGGCCGCAATGTGCCCAGTAGCGTCGATGAAGGCCGCGTGCCGGTCATCACCTCGGCGGCGGCAGGCGGCATCCGTTGCAGTCTCGATGCCATGCTGAAATGGGCGGGCAACTGGCTGGACCCGGATGCCAAGCATCTTGAATGGTTGTCTGTCGAACAGCGCAAGCTCATGTGGACGGCACGCACGCCCATGCCGATTTCCGACTGGCGCAAGGCGCATGGCAATACCCATTTCTACGCTTATGCCTATGGCTTCCGGCTTGCCGATGTCGATGGGCAGTGGACGGTTTCGCACACCGGCACCCTGTCGGGCATGTACTCGGTGATGATGTTGTTGCCGGATCGCAAGAGCGGTTTCGTGATGATGACCAATGGCGAAGGCGATGCGGCGCGTACGGTGCTCACCGACGTGCTGACCCGATACTTCACCCGCCCAGGCCAGGCGCAGAGCGTGACGGCGCTGGCCGATGAGTTGGAACAGCCGCGCACTTCGACAACCGAAACGGATGTTGTCGACACGGCGGGCCGTATCGCGGTTGCGCCCGCAGAGGCAACCAACCGGCTCGGGGTCTGGCGTGATCCCTGGTTTGGCGAGGTGCAGATTTGCGCGAAGGATGGCGAAGTGCGCTTTGGTTCGCTCAAGTCGCCAATGCTGAGCGGCCGGGTGGTGCACGTAGGCAAGCGCTGGCTCGTCGACTGGGATGACGATGCGGTCGATCTGGAGGCCTGGCTGGATTTTCCGGCGGGCGAGGGCCCGCAGCAGATGCGCATGGCCAAGGTCGATCCCGAAGGCGACTTCAGTTTCGATTACGAGGATCTGGCCTTCACGCGGACAGCAGAGTGTCCGAATGGCGCTTCACTGGCTTCTGCAAATTTCGCAGGGAATCCCACAGTGTCCAATGCACGCAGTGCATCGGCCGCCGGCATGCTCGACGTGGCCAGGCTCTCGCGCGGAATTGGCATCGACATGCGCTACGCAGGCGCGGACAACTTTGTCGGTCGTCCGATCGATGGCTACGCCAAACCCCGTTGCCTGCTCAAGGCGGATGCTGCGGCGGCGCTGGCGCGCGTACAGAGGGCGCTGGAGAAGAATTCCATGCGCCTGCACGTTTTCGATTGCTATCGGCCGGCCCGTGCCGTGCACGAGTTCGTGCACTGGGCAAAAGATCCGGCAGACCAGGCAACCCGCGCACGCCACTATCCAAACCTCGACAAGTCGGCGCTGCTCGGCGACTACATCGCTCCGGTTTCCGGGCACAGCAAGGGTTACACGGTGGATCTCAGCCTTGAGCAATGTGCGCCCGGCAAGAGCGCTTGCCGCATGCTCGACATGGGAACCCCTTTCGATCTATTCGATCCGCGTGCAAACACCGATTCCCCGCAGATTACGCCCGAACAGCGTGCCAATCGCCGCTTGTTGCGGGATGCCATGCAGGCTGAAGGTTTCAACAACTACCCGATGGAGTGGTGGCATTTCACTCACCGCAGTGGCGCAGACGCGGAAATCCTGTATGACTTTGTCATTCCCTAGCGGGCTGTTCATGCCGTCATTCCGGCGCAAGCCGGAATCCATTCCTCCTTTTTGGAAACATGCCATTGAAATCAATATGGGTCCCGGCGTGCGCCGGGAAGACAGCTTGATTTGTGTTGCCCCAAGCTCGTCATCCCGGAAGCGCGCAACCGTAGGGGGGTAAGTGCAGCGCATCCACCAAATCCGTCATCCCGGAAGCGCGCAGCGCTATCCGGGATCCAGTGCCTTTCGCTTCAGCCGAGTGCCATGAATTCCGGAAGCCGAACATGACGAGAATGGCAGGGTGGAGCAGCGGTCTGCGGGCGAATG
>SHNG01000124.1 GCA_004295005.1 Gammaproteobacteria bacterium | reverse complement strand
GTGATAACCCGGCGCGGTCTTGCGCTCGGTGCGCGCCAGCGCGTATTCCGCGTTGGTAGTTGGATGCAGGAACACCGGGAAGTCCTTGCCGACCGCGCGATATCCAAGGCGCAGCATCTCGTCCACCGTTGCCCCGACCACGACGTAGTCGATGTCCTTGACCGTTCGCCCCAGCAATTTGTCGCGGACTGCGCCGCCGACCCGATAAATCTTCATGGCGCGATTGTGCCAGAGCCTGGCGTAATCCCTTCCTTCGCGGTGCAAACTCCCATCGACCCTGAAGCCGGTCCTGAGCTCGACGAAGGGGGTCTCCTACCGAGGCGCTTTCGTCAGCAGCGCCGGCACGATCAATTCCATTGGCGTGGCGACGATGCCCAATTCGCCCAGGCCATCGCGCGTGCCTACCGAATCGATCAGCAACGAACGGAAATTGTCACGCGAAATGGGTTTGCCCGGCAGCCACTCGCCGACGCAGGCCTGCAGGTAGCCCAATGCATCCGGCAGGCCGATGACGGCGCGTTTCAGGCCCATGAGTTGTGCGGTCCACTGCACCAGCGGCTTGAGTTCAATCGTGCGCGGGCCGAACAATTCATAGGTGTGCCCGATCGAATGCGGATGCACCAGCGCGCGCGCAAATGCCTCGCTGACATCTCCGACATGCACCGGGGCAAATCGGGCCGAAGGGCGCGCCAGGGGCAGTATCGGCGCCATCGCCAGCAACGCGGCAAAGCGCGTGAACAAGCCATCGCCACGACCAAAAATCACCGAGGGCCGGAAGATGGTCCAGGCCAGGCCCGAGTTGCGCACCCGCGCTTCCGCCTCGGCACGCGTGCGCAGGTAGTGGCTGCTGCCTTCGCCGGCGCGCAATGCGCTCATTTGCAGCAAGCGCGGCGCACCGGCGGTCTTGCAGGCGGCAATCAGCGATTCAGTCAACGCCACATGCGCCTGCTGGAAGCCACTGCCATCGCTGCCACGTTCGTTGAGGATGCCGACCAGGTTGATTGCGGCATCCGCACCTTCCAGCTTGCGCGCCAGCGCCGCGCGGTCGTGTACATCGCAATTGTCCACACGCACCCGCGGCAGCACGCCCAATTCGCGCTTGCGATCGCGGTTGCGCGAGAGCACGCGGATGCTGTGACCGTCCGCATGCAGGCGCGGCACCAGATGACTGCCGACAAACCCGGTTCCGCCAAGGACAACGATGCGAAGCGGTTTCATGAATCGTTCTCCGTACGCTGATCGAAGGCTGCGCCGTGCACCGTTTCCTGATCAGGGCTGGGCAGCCGGAATCGTGGCGACGGGTGCGGGTGTCACTGCGCAGAGTACCGCTTTGCGCGGCGAATCGTCCTTCGGTGACTGGTAGGCCTGGCCGACCTTGGGCATGCGCGAGGACAGTGGCAGTGCCTTGTCGTTCATCAGCCAGTCGTAAATCACGCTGAATGCGAGCACGCGGGCCACGTAGTCGCGGGTTTCCTTGTAGGGGATCGTTTCAATGAAGAAATCCGGTTCCAGACTGCCGCGTGCTTCCAGCCAGCGTTTCACCGGCGCGCCGCCGGCGTTGTAGGCGGCACTTGCGAGCCAGGGGCTGCCGGAATACTGGTCGGCCATCTGGCCGAGGAAGCGCGTGCCGAGCTTGATGTTGTACTGGGCCACGAACAGGTCGCTGGGTCGCTCGTAAGGCAGCTTGGCGTCCCTGGCGACCTTCCTCGCCACGGCCGGCAGCAACTGCATCAGGCCATAGGCATCGGCATGCGAGCGTGCGTCAGTCATCCACGCGCTCTCGGCGCGGATGATGGCGTACGACCACGCCGGGTCGATGCCGGCTTGGCGCGAGGAACGCAGCACTTCGGATTTTTCCCCGAGTGGAAAGCGTTGCTCGTAGTAGGTCAGCGAATCCTTCGAGGCGGAAAGCAGGAATACGGCGCGATCCAGCCAACCGCGAACGTAGGCGGCATTGGCGGCCAAGCGTTGCTGGGCGACGGGCAGTTTCGCCATCGCAAAGTTCCATTCACGCCGTGCCCGTTGCAGATTGCCGAGGGCATGCAGTTCGAAGGCGCGTGCGAGGTCCGCTTGCTCATCAACCGCTTTCTGTGCCGAGGCTTCCACATCCAGGCTCGTCGGACAGATTGAATACGGTGCATTGATCCAGTCGGCGGCCAGGAATCCATGGAAATTGGCTTCCCTGGCCACCTCGGCAAAGACCGCGGTCGCTTCCGCCTCACGATCCAGCTTGGTCAGGACGCGGGCACGCATGTAGCGCCAGCGCGCATCGGCGCTTTGCTCCGCATCCATGTCCTCGAGCGCCGCCAGTGCCTCGGGCCAATCCTGGCTGGCGAGCGCAAGCCGGACATGCCATTCACGTGAAGACGCATCCTTGGCACCCTCGGGCAATGCCTTGAGGCGTGCCATGCCATCGGCTTCGTAGCTGGCTGCGCGATATACGGCAAGCGCATTGAGCACACGGTTCTTTTGCGCTTCATCCCACTTGAAACGATCACCAAGGCGGGCCCAGGCAGTGACCGCAGAGGCCGTGCTGCGCCGAGCGTGGCGCATCATGGCGTAGGAAATGGCATCGCGATTGCGTGCGTTGTCGGGCCAGGTGATTGACTTGTCCAGGCTTGGACCGGGGTCGAGCACGCTCGCGGCGATGCGTTCGGCCTGGGCGCGTTGTGGTTCATCCAGCAATGCCGCCGCGCGACTGGCGGTGCCCGAGTTGGCGGCCGCAGCAGCCGCTTCGATGCGTTGCCAGATCACCGCGTCGGTCAGCTGGCCATTCTGTCGTGCCCAGGCAAACAACGGTTCACAAGACACCGGCGTCGGGCGCGGCACCTGCCACAACCCGGCAATGTCCTTTGCGTAGTCAGGCGATTCGCCATTGGCAATGCGTGCGCGCTGGAATGCGCAACGCAGGTCGGCGTCTTCGCTGCCCTTCCACAGCGCGCGAAAGTCGCTCCAGTTTTCCGCCTTCGCAAGCGCACGCAGCAGGGTTTCGGTCAGTTCCGTGGCGACCAGAGTGTCCGGCCAGCGCGTGTTGAAGGCCTGGACCTGCTCCAGGGTGGGCTGACCCTTGCGTCGCTCAAGCGCAGCGCGCTCCAGATAAGGCAGGAGCGGGTAACTGCCAAGGTCGCCGAGGTAGCGCTTCCAGGCATCGCCAGGCTCATGCGCGATTGCGTCCAGGGCGCTTCGGTAATGCTCACGCTGGGTCTGCATGTCCGCAGCAGAGACAGACAAGGCGGTAGCGCTCAGGACAAGCGCAGAGGCCAGGGGGATCAGTGTTTTGCGGAACCGATGTGTTGGGATTGGCATGGCTGGAGTTTACCGCGATGCAGCATTTTGCCCAGTCGCACGGACTGGCTTACGCCGGCAGGCCGACCTGCCGCGTCCGCCTCCGGGTGCACCGGGGGATCGGCAACTATGGCAAATGCGCGCAGCAACCGACGCTTATGCGAAATCTGCGTTTGCCTGCGCTGGATTTGCGGATCAGGATATGGCACTTTTATTACGATTGCTTTACATTTTTTTTATTTTCACGCGCCGGAAGCTCAGTCTGGCGTGCTCGCTTGTAGTCACCCTCATCCACCTGGAGGCAATTCCATGAACTATCGATTGGGTCGAATCAGCGGCGCAGTGAGTGCCGCGCTTGCTGCGGGAATGATTGCGTTGCCGGCATCGGCAGTGTTTGCCCAGCAGACCGAACGCGGCGACGATATCCAGCGCCTGGAAGCCATCCAGGTTACCGGTTCTCGCATCAAGAAGGCCGACATCGAAGGCCAGACTCCGGTGCAGGTGATCACCGCCGCCGATATCGAGGCCACCGGTCTGGGTTCCATCGGTGATGTGATCCAGCGCATGTCGGTGAGCGGCTCCTCCTTGAACACCAAGTTCAACTCCGCCGGCAACTTCGGATTCAGTCCCGACGGCAGCGGCGTCGGCTCGGGTTCGACCACGATTTCCCTGCGCAATCTCGGCGCCAAGCGCACCCTGATCCTTGTCGATGGCCTGCGTTGGGTCAGCGAGTCGTCCGCCTCGGGCGTGTCTGCTGCGGTTGACCTCAACACGATTCCGGCCAGTGCGGTGGATCGCATTGAAGTGCTCACCGACGGCGCCTCGTCGCTGTACGGTTCGGATGCCATTGCCGGCGTGATCAATATCATCACCAAGAAGAAGGGCGACGGCGGTGCTGCACGCATCTACTACGGCGATCATTCCACCGGCGACGGCGAAACCAACCAGGCCAACGTCTCCCTTGCCGGCAATGGCGAGAAACTCGATTTCTTTGTCGATTTGAGCTACTACGACCAGAAGCGCATCAGCTCGAATGATTGGGAACAGTCGCGCTATCCGACACCTGGAATCAATGGCGCAGTCAATCCGGGAAGCTGGAGCTCGGCTACGCCGAACGGCCGCCAGGTATTTGCCCCGGCCGATCCCAATGAAACCTTTGGTGGACTCTGTCCGATCGATGGCGGCGCCTCGTTCTGCAACCTGTCCGGTGATGGCGCCGGCGGTTTCCGTCCGTGGACCAATGCCGAACGCTTCAACTTTGCGCCGTACAACCTCTTGTTGACGCCTTCCAAGCGCACCGGACTTTTCGCGCAGGGCACTTACCGCATCAATGACTCGGTGAGCTGGAACCTCAAGGGCACCTACACCAAGCGCGAGTCCGTCAACCAGGCGGCGCCGGAGCCGATCTTCCTCGGTTCCGAAGCCGGCAGTGGTGGTCTGGCCGATACCGTGGGCATCGATGCCAGCAACCCGTACAACCCGTTCGGCACGATCTCGGCCAACGGCTCGTTCATCACGCGGCGTCCGGTCGAGGGCGGTCCTCGTGTATTCCGCCAGGAAGTCGATACCAGCTACTTCACCACCGGACTCAATGGCGACTTCAATGCCGGTGACCACCAGTTCTTCTGGGACGTCAATTTCGTCAGCGCCGAAAACAAGGCCACGCAGACCGTCAACGGCACCTACAACATCGCACACATTGCGCGCGCCCTGGGGCCTGTCGCGGACTGTACCGCGCCCTGCGTGCCGCTGGATCTGTTCGGTGGCCCGGGTTCGATCACCCAGGAAATGCTGGACTACATCCAGTTCATCGAAAACGATCGCAGCAACCAGAAGCTCACCTCGTGGACGGCCAACATCTCCGGCGACTTGTTCGACATGCCGGCCGGCGCGCTGGCATTTGCCGGCGGCTATGAGCACCGCAAGCAGGAAGGCTCGTACACGCCGGATTCCATCGTCACTGCAGGCGAATCCAATGGCGTGCCGTCCGGCCCAACCAGTGGCGACTATTCGGTCAACGAGTTCTACCTTGAGCTCAATGCACCGATCCTTGCCGATGTGGCAGCGGCCAAGCGCCTCGATCTGAGCGTGGCCACGCGCTTCTCCGACTACTCGAACTTCGGCAATACCACCAACAGCAAGCTCGGCCTGCGTTGGCAGGTGAACGACGACCTGACCCTGCGCGGCACCTGGGCGGAAGGTTTCCGCGCACCGTCCATCGGTGAGTTGTACGGCACCTTCGCCCGCTTCGATGCGCAAATCCAGGATCCCTGCAACGGTGCCACCGGACAAATCGGTGCCAACTGCGCAACCCTGGGCGTGCCTGATCCGGCCAATTTCGAGCAGGCCAATTCGCAGATCTCGGTGGTCACCGGCGGCAACATCAACCTCGACCCGGAAACCTCGAAGAGCCTGACCGTTGGCGCCGTGTACAGCCCAAGCTGGGGTGCAGACACCAGTTGGTCGCAAAAGCTCGACTTCGAACTGACCTACTACCGCATTCGCATCGAGGACGCGATCCAGGCCGCTGACGCCCAAACCCAACTCGACCGCTGCGTGGCGACGCTTGATCCAATCTTCTGCGGTGGCATCACGCGTTCCTCCGGCGGCAACATCAACGGCTTCGACAACACCCTGTTCAACCTCGGCAAGATCAACACCCGCGGTTTCGATTTCGGCATCAACTGGCTGGGCAATGAGACCGGCATCGGTACCTTCGGCGCCAGTCTGCAGACCACCCGCGTGTCCAGCTACAAGGCGGTTGCCACCGATTCGGGACTTGCCGAGCCGCGCGAAGTCGGCATCGAGGTCAACGACAGCGCGATTCCGGAATGGCGAACCACGGCACGCCTCAACTGGACTCTCGGCAACTTCGGCGTGAGCTGGTCGGCGCGCTATATCTCCGACCTGACCGAATCATGCGATACGGTCAGCGGTTTCGAGAACTGCAGCAATGCAGCCGCCGGAACCAATCATCTCGGTGGAACCACCTTCCACGATCTGCGCGCAAGCTGGAAGCTGCCAACCGAATTCAACATGACCCTGGCCGGTGGCATCAACAACATCACCGACAAGGAACCGCCGATTTGTCAAAGCTGCTCGTTGAACGGCTATGACGCATCGACCTACGACTTGCCGGGCCGTTACAGCTACGTGGAAGCCAGCATCAAGTTCTGATCAAGTCTGGTTCGTGCAAGGGAAGGGCCGCCTCGCGCGGCCCTTTCTTTTTACTCAGAAGTCAGCAATCAAGGAAACACTTGTCGAATCGGCGTTTCTTCGTACAAGCCAACACCTCCTGAACGTCGCTCCCGAGAAGGCGGGAGCCCAGCGACTCTGTGGTGAAAGGCAGAAAGTCACTGGGTCCCCGCCTTCGCGGGGACGACGAGATGAGCTTGTTCCATTTATTCCTGGCTTATCAGTAAGCGGGCGCGATCTCGCCCGAAACAAGTACACCTGACAATCTGTCGCTCACCGTTGTGGGCAAGGTGAACTCGATGCTGCCGCTGCCGTTTGAACTGGATCGCATCGTGCTGCGCAAACTGCACACGGACGACCTGGACGCATTCCTGAGCTACCGCAGCGACCCCCAAGTGGCCCGCTTCCAGGGCTGGGAGCCGATGACGCGCCAGCAGGCGATGGCACTTCTCGAACACGAATCGCGCTTCGAAGGATTCCGACCGGGGCATTGGAGCCAGCTCGGCATCGCCATGACCGGGGATGATCGCCTGATTGGTGACGCCGGCGTGTGGCTTGCCGACAACGGAGAGAGCGCGGAGCTTGGGTTCAGCCTGGCTCGGCACGCGCAAGGGCAGGGCCTGGGAACGGAAGCGGTACGTGGCCTGCTGCAATGGGTATTCGCGACCACGGCGGCAAGCACGATCCTTGCGCATGCCGATGAACGCAACGAATCCTGCCTGCGGGCGCTGGCGCGAGCGGGCATGGAGCGCTGCGGCCTACGGTCGCAGGTGTGGAAGGGCGAAACCTGCACGGAGGTCTGTTTTCGCGCACTGCGATCCGGTTCCTGAGTTTCCGATTGCAATATATTGGCAATTTCAGGTGCTTGCTCGCGGTCACCCCTTGCAAGTCGACGGCCAACGCGGTTCATTGGCGGGATGAACGAGAGTGCCAACATCATCGCCGAGGCAAATCGCGGTTCAACCGCTACGCGGCGTGCGTGGCGTCGTGCCATCGGCATCGCCTTGGCATACGCGCTTGTCGGTGCGCTTTGGGTTCCGGGCAGCGACTGGTTGTTGCGCCAGTGGGTGGACGATCTTGAACTGCTGACCCTGCTGCAAACCTGGAAAGGCTGGTTCTTCACCGCGATTTCGGCGCTGGTGCTGTTGCTTGTGTTGGTGAGAATGTTCCGCAAAGACGCACTGCGTGAACATGCGGCGGTACGCCAGCGCAATGACCTGCGTGCCCTCAGCCAGTTTCAGGATGGCGTTATCGACAACGCAAGCATCTGGATCAACGTACTGGATGCGAAGGCACGGGTCATCGTGTGGAACAAGGCCGCAGAAGCCCTCAGTGGATTCTCCAGGGAGGACGTGCTTGGTCGCTCCGATGTATGGGTACGGCTCTACCCTGATGAAGTCAGGCGCAGTGAGGTGGCTGCGAAGATCAACGCGATTCTCAGGAAGGGCCTTGAAGTCGAGGGCTACCAGACGATCATCCGGAGCAAGGACGGATCCTTGCGCAACATGGCCTGGAACGCGCGCCGTTTCTTTCTTGACGATGGCGAGATGGGAACCATCGTAATCGGGCAGGACGTGACCGAGCGTGAGCAGATGCAGGAAGAACTCGAGTGGATTGCTGCCCACGATGCGCTGACCGGCCTTTACAACCGGCGGCATTTTGAGCGCCTGGCCAGGGCACGACTCGCCGACTGCGCGCGGGATGGCCAGTCGTTCGCGCTGCTTTGGATCGACATCGACAATTTCAAGAGCGTCAACGACCGCTTCGGCCACCGCGTTGGCGATTCCGTACTGCGTGAGATTGGCGGATTGACTGCGGATGTTGCCCGCGGCGTCGGTCTGGCCACGCGCTATGGCGGTGACGAACTGGTGCTGGCCTTGCCGGACAAGGATCTGGATGCAGCCATGGCGATTGCGGAAAACCTGCGCAAACGCGTGGAGACGGCATCCTTCCTTTCAGCTCATGCCAAGGCCTCCGGACCAACCCTGAGCATCGGGGTGGCGGTCGGGGATGCTGCCCAGCACACTCTGGATGCCTTGCTGGTGCTTGCCGACCATGCCATGTACCGGGCCAAGTCTGCGGGTCGCAACCGGGTTGCCGGTGAACCAGGATCCGGCGGTTTTGCGGATTTGCATTGAGCCCGCGCATTGGCGTGTGCTGTTTCCGCAAGGCGCGTCCGGGTATCACGGTGAATTTCCGGGTGGGCGAGGGTGTTGAACGCCTCATTTGGTAGTAGCATGCCCTTTCCCCCGCGCGAGTCGTGCTGATCGGGGAAGCGCGGAACCGGGATATTCTGCGGGGGCGAATCAATCCAACATGAGGCTCGACATGAAACGATTCCACCTGAATTCCCTGGTCGCTCTGGCGGCCTTGTTGCCCGCCGCAGCGTGGGCGCAAACTTATACCGCAGGACCTGGCCTGGCCCTGGCAATTCCGGATGATGGATACAATGGCACCCAGGGCTCCATGGCCTGCAGCACGATTGCCGTGCCCAGCGGCGGCGGTGGCGGTGACACCGTGGCCACGACCACGGTGCAGGTTGCCCAATCGCATACCTGGTCGGGCGATTTGACCATCAAACTGTTCAGCCCGGCCGGCACGCCGATTACCCTGGTTTCCCGCCCGGGATTGGTCGAGGCTGCCGATGATGGTGCTGGATGCTGTGGCACCAGTTCCGACCTGATCATCGCCAACGCGATTACCTATGACGATGCGGGGAGCACTTCGGCCGAGGACATGGGCTCGTTGGGCAGCCCCATCCCTGCATCCACAGTTTCTCCTGCTCCCGGTGCGGCCACGCCCGGCAACCTGGGTTCGCTGAACGGAGAGAGCAAGGTGGGCAACTGGCTGCTGTGCCTGGGAGATTCCGCGGGCGGCGATACCGGCACACTGGATGGCTGGACCCTGACCCTGGGTACCACTCCCGTCGAATTGCAGAACTTCTCGATCGACTAAGTAAGCGGCTGCACGCCGGTTTTCAGGTCCATTGCCAAAAGCCAGGGCACGCACGCGCCCTGGCTTTTTCATTTCCAGCCCCCCGCCACGTCTTACGAAGTCTGCCGCAAAGCTACCGGGATGACGCCCCATGCCAAGGCAACGCATATTGAGTTGCTTCCGTTCGTGGTGAGACTCCCTGTTGCCAGTCAAACAGCCCTGAGCAAAAAATTCCGTTCGTGGTGAGCGCGCCGAACCATGAACGGAATCAAGGCGCCATGCGCCCAAGTTTGGATGCGCTTAGGACAAGCAGGACTTGATCAGCGTTGACCCAAGGAAACTCTGGACAAGTACGGAACTCATTCGTCGCGAGCAAGCTCGCTCCCACAAAATCAAGCAATGGTGGGAGCGAGCTTGCTCGGGACAATACTTGTTCAGGCCTTCCTTGGCGCCTCGGGCGACAGCCGGACAAGTCCGACTCGGCCAGCGGAACAAGCTCCGCACTACAACGGAAAGGCTCGAAAACCCCGTGTGTTTTGCCCCGTTTGAAGGCGGCCTTGCGTGCGGCCGCTTGTCGCAGGAGCGTCCAGATCGATAGCAGAAATTGTTATATGCACGTTAAAAACAAGTCGCTAGAATCCGGCGCGGGGGAAGTTTTGCAAGGCTGTTTCGGGTCCGGTTTCCCGACGCACTGTCGGCGGGATCCGGGTTCTACCTTTGTACTTCACATGGGGAGTCACGATAGATGAAGACGGTGCGCATGAAACGGTCAGCCAATCCGCTGGCCTATGCAATCAGGCTGGGATTGACGGGGACCTTGTTGCTTGCGATCGGAGGTACGGCACTGGCCCAGGAGTCACCCGATACCGACGAGGCTGCGAAAAAGAAATCTGCAAACTCAACGGAAGTGACCGAACTGGAAGGAATATCGGTACTGGGAACGCGCAGTTCGGCACGTTCGGCAACGGATTCGGCGGTGCCCATCGACATCATTGGTGGCCCGGAACTGCACAACCAGGGTTCCACGGATGTGCTGGACCAACTGCGCGTGTTGATTCCGTCGTTCAACGTCAGCACGATTCCCATCGATGACGCTGCAACCCTGGTTCGACCTGCCAATCTGCGTGGCCTGCCGCCCGACAACACCCTGATCCTGGTCAACGGAAAGCGCCGCCACCGTTCTGCGGTGATTACCTTCCTGGGCCACGGCCTTTCGGATGGCTCGCAAGGTGTCGACCTTTCGGTATTCCCGTCCATGGCCTTGGAACAGGTTGAAGTGTTGCGCGATGGCGCGGCCGCACAGTACGGCTCCGACGCCATTGCCGGCGTGATCAATTTCAGCCTCAAGGAACTGCGCGAAGGTGGTGCGGTTGAAGCCTTTGCCGGCGAGTACTACGAGGGCGATGGCTTCACCCAGCAGTACGATGCGCAGCTCGGCTTGCCGCTTGGCAGCGATGGTTTCGCCACACTCACCGCAGAATATCGCAAGGCGGATGCCACCTCGCGCAGCGTGCAACGCGATGACGCGGCCCTCGCCATCGCTGCAGGCTATCCCGGGGTACCCGACCCGGCGCAAATCTGGGGCTCACCCGAAATCAAGGACGACAGCAAGTTTGTCGCCAACCTGGGCTGGAAGGGCGAGAACGTGGAGCTGTACATGTTCGGCAATATCGCCGAGCGCAAGACCGACGGCGGCTTCTACTACCGCCATCCCATCTTCCGTGCCGGCGTCTACTCCAATGATGGTGGAGAAACCCTGCTGGTTGGCTCACCCAGCGGCGCAAGCTGCCCGGTGGTTCCGCTGGTGGATGGAGATGGCAACCTGTTGCCGTATTCCGAGGTCAGCGCTGCCGTATCGGCCTTGCCGGGTGACTGCTTCACCTTCCTTGAACTGTTTCCGGGTGGCTTCACGCCGCGCTTCGGCGGCACCATGCAGGATCTCGGTCTGACCGGTGGCATCAAGGGCAACTGGGGCGGGGACGTGTTTTGGGATCTCAGTGCGTCGTACGGGCGCAACGAGATCGATTTCATCATGTACAACACGGTCAATGCCTCGCTCGGTCCCGACCAGCCTGCAGGTTACTTCTTCCGTCCGGGTGGCAACGAACAGATCGAGCGCAATGTCAATTTCGACCTGAGCAAGAGTTTTGATCGGATCAACCTCGCCGCCGGCGCGGAGTTGCGCAAGGAAAGTTTCGAAGTCAGCGCCGGTGACGCTGCCTCGACGGCGATCGGGCCTTTGACCGAACAGGGCTTCAGCATCGGATCCAATGGTTTCCCCGGCTTCAATCCGATTACCGCAGGCAGGAGCTCGCGCGACAACTGGGCCTTGTACGTGGATGCCGAGGCGCAGGTCACCGACCAATGGCTGGTTGCCGGCGCAGTCCGCCACGAGGACTACGATGATTTCGGTGGCACCACCAACTGGAAGCTCACCTCGCGCTACGACTTCAATACCGGCTTTGCCATTCGAGGCGCATTCAGTACCGGCTTTCGTGCCCCAACGCCTGGCCAGGCCAATGTCAGCCAGGTGACCACCGCCTTCATCGATGGTGAACTGCGCGATACCGCGACCCTGCCGCCAACCAATCCGATTGCCGCGTTCTACGGCGCCGAACCCTTGACTCCCGAAGAGTCGCGCAACGCATCGTTGGGCTTGGTATGGAGTGGCGACAACTGGTTGTTGACGGCTGATTGGTACCGCATCCAGGTTGAGGATCGCATTGCGCGCAGTACCGATTTCACGCTGACCGAGGAAGACCGTGCGGCTCTCGTTGCCGCAGGCAATCCGCAGGCGGCATCGCTCAGTCGCGTGGGATTCTTCGTCAACGACTTCGACACCACCACGACGGGCCTTGATCTGGTCGGCAGCCTGCGCACCGATCATTTCGGCGGGGATACAACCTATGCCCTGGCGGTCAACTGGAACAACACCAATGTGGATGATTTCACCCCGGGCATCATCAGCGAAGCGCGCGTGAAGAAGCTGGAAGACTCGCTGCCCAAGACCAAGGGATACTTTTCGGTCAGCCACCAGCATGGCATGTGGCACATCAACGGCCGCCTGAACTACTACGGTTCCTTCTACGAGGATCACTTGGACAGCGACGTGGTGAGCGCAGCGGACGGTGGATTGCCGATCTATGGCGGAAGCGCATTCACGGTGGATCTGGAAACCGGATTGGATTTCGACTCCGGCCTCTACCTCAGGTTTGGCGTAGAGAACCTGTTCGACAAGGTTCCCGGCAAGAATCCCTGGGGTGGCGTCGCCGGTGCCGAGTACCCGGTGCACACGCCGTATGGTTTCAATGGTGGCTTCTACTACGCACGCGTGGGTTACAACTTCTGATACCAACCAAAACGGAAGCAGGCGCGTGGTGCGGAACCTCCCGTACCACGCGCGGTTTGCTACCAGCGCACATGAAAAAGGGGCCGCAACATGCGGCCCCTTTCTTTTTCTTCGAACCCCCGCTCGTCAGTGCTGACGCGCGTAGCGACGAGCCCCGACCCAGCCAAGCCCGGCCAAGGACAGGCCAAGAATCAGCAGCGCCAATGGATTGCCGACGGGAAGCTCTGTCGGCTCAGGCGCACCAACGCTGACCACATAGGTAAAGATCGTCGAGTTGTCGGCCGGGGCCGGGTCGGTATTGGTGGAGGACGTGCTGGCCGTCAACACCTGAGCACCGACGGCGGGTGCCTGGGCATTGACCACCATCGACTGCGCGGCACTGGCGGCGGTGGCGCCGGCAAAGGTGCAGCTCACGATGCCACCGACGCCCACGCCCGGATCGGTGCAGGTGGCACCGGCAGCGGTAACGGAATTGAACGTGAAGCCGGTACCCAGATCAAGATTGATGACGACATCCTGGGCAGGATCCGGGCCGCCATTGGTGCTGGTGACGGTGAAGTCAATCGGCGTGTTGATGCCGGCAGCCGGAGGCGCGGCACTCACGCCAACCGTGAGATCGGCGTTTGTCGCGGCCGTGCAAGGCAGGTTGAGAACCTCGAAACCGAAGGTGCAAACCGCCTGGGCGGATGTGTTGCTGACCACCAGCACGATGTCCGAATTGGCCGCGACTTCCACGCTGAACGGCTGCGCAAGACTGGAGCCCACGTCACCGAGGAAGTTGGTTGCCTGGTTGTTGGGATCGTAGGAACCCGCATAGGCGCTCATGTGCGCATTGGTTGTACAGGGAGTAGCGCCGGCAGTGTCTGGATCGAAGTTGATGGTTACGCAGGCTGCCGCTCCACTGGTGTTGCTGTAGGTATAGGACTCGTAATTGTATGTGGTGGTGGCGTTGAAGATGCCGGGGTATGCCTTGACCGGGCAGGTGGCCGCCACGCCATCGCGGAAGATGCGGCCAAGCTGGGTGGTCGCGCCGGTGAACGCGGAAACCACAGGGCCGGACGGGCAAATCGGACCGCCCGACGGCACGTAAGGCCCATCGATGTTGATGCCCGATCCATTCACTGGGCTGCCGTTGTCGTTGTAGGACTGCGCGTGTACGCCCGTGGCAGCCAGTGCGAGCGCTGCTGCCAGCGCCATCAATTGCGGTTTATTCATTTCTCCCACTCCCCTTTTTCCTGCAGGTCAAAGCAGATCCGCCCCGACGGGGCGGGATTCAAGGCAATACTTGAACGCCCAATACTGCCCACGGTCCGGGAACGCGTCAACCCGAAACCACGCACAAAATCGCAGATGGTGGCGGCAACGCATTCCCGAAAATGCCGGCCTCTGCGGGTCAAAACCAGGCTCCGTGGTGGCCCGCCTGATGGAAATGGGGCCTCAGCGCAGTTGCAAATCGAAAAGCCAGCCAGGAAAAAGCAAGGCAGCACTCCCGGGCGTGGAGGTATTGAAGGTATCCATTCCTGGTTGCCGACAGGTCCCGCGCGCGATCCGCGCCGGCCCCGGCTGCATGGAGTTGCTGGGACAGACGCGCCGCGCGCCGTTCATAACGACGCGCAGCAAAGTGGACACCGTTGCTGCGCCAAGCGGATTACCTGAATTTCTTCCAGATCACTTCAACCACGATCCGGCGCGGCGGCCTTGGCGGAAGCGGAATGACCACCCCGTGGCCACCGACAACGATCCGGTAGGCCTTGATCGCGTCCAGATTCAATGAGAATGCCGTTTCCCACGGTTCGCCGTCGCCACCGGGACCTGGTGGTGGCGCTGCTCCCGCGGAAGACCGGCGACGTGTTGCGGACTTTGCCGTGCCTGCCTTGGTTTTGCCAGACAGCGCCCGGGTGGATTTCATTGCCGCTTTCTCGCTTGCCATGTGCATTTCCTTCTGTGGGCTGGTCAAATCTGAACGACATCTGTGCCGGACGGTGCGGCAGCGCTGTCTACGGATGCCTACCACCCGCCGTCCGCATTGAGCACGCGACTATTGCGGTTTCGGCGGCTTTGGAATCACCACGCCATGCTGAGAAATCGTCGGTCGTTTCTTGACTTGTTCCAGGGCAGCACCCAGGTCGATATTTGCAACAGGCGGACGCTTCTTCGGCTTCTTGTCCGTCGATTTGCCGTCACCGGTTGCCGCAAAGGGTCTGGATTTTAGGGTCTTGAGCGTCGCATCTAACTTCTTCTTGCTGTCCATCGTGACCTCCGGTTTGAATGGAGATGAAGGGGATGCGGGACCATCATTTGGCCTGCGATTTCGTGCTGACGTCTTCAACCAGGTTGAGGCGACGGAAGACGGGATTGCTGGCAATCAGGGTTTCCGCGATGCCTTCCCGGCGTGCGCGTTCGACACGCAGACGTGCGGCATCAGAGTCACCCAGCAGTGCCAGGGTTTCTGCGTTCAACAACGCAACTTCCCCGATCTGAGCGCCCAAGGCTTCGGCTTTTGCGAGCAACTCGCGAGCCTTGGAGGGTTCGCCAAGAATCGCCCGATACAGGCCCAGTGCGGCGATGGATCGGGCATCGTCGGGTTTTTTCTCCAAATAGGCCTGCGCGCGCGCGGCTGCTTGCGCATAGGCTTCGTGCGCTTCTGCTCGAGTTTCGGGGCGGGCATTCAGAGCCATGCCGAGGTTTGCCCAAGCCATGAAATCGGTCGGATTGACTTCGAGTGCACGGCGTTGCGATGCCACCGCCGCTTCAAAGTCACCGGCTTGGTATTGCAGTAGGCCAAGGTTGGTCAGTGCCGCATAGCCCGGATCAATGGCGACGGACCGCTCCAGCGATTTTGCC
Organism: Gammaproteobacteria bacterium; assembly: GCA_004295005.1. Classification (GTDB taxonomy): domain Bacteria; phylum Pseudomonadota; class Gammaproteobacteria; order Xanthomonadales; family Rhodanobacteraceae; genus Dokdonella. The sequence goes on along the minus strand of SHNG01000124.1, from coordinate 29,863 downwards.
GCCGAAGCATTGTCGCCGACTTCCATCTGCAAGCCACCAAGCGTGGTCCATAGATCCACATTGTCTGGGGCCAGTTGGACCGCTTTCGCGTAGGCTCCGATAGCAAGGTCGAGCTCGTTATCAATGTAATGCTGGTAGCCGATTTCTGCGTACACGAGCGGATCGGCCGGACTCGCGGCCAAGGCCTTGGCGAAATACATTTCGGCCTGCCTTGCATCCTTGCGTGCGGCATACACCTTGGCGATACCGACACTGGCAAATGTCATTGTCGAAGGAGCGTGCTCGATGCCTTGGTACTCGGTCAGTGCCTTGTCCAGTTGCCCCTGCGCAAAGTACAGGTCTCCCAAGGCCAGATGTACTTCGGCCAAGGACGCGTCCATGTTGAGCGCGCGCTGGCAGGCGACGCGAGCGTTCTGGAAGGCATCGACGCTGTGCAGGCTCTCAAACCTGCGCGCCTCTGCTGCGCAGATTCCCGCTTGGGCGAGTGCAAATCCGCTGTCCTTTTCCAGTGCCTTGTGGAAGCGGTCAATGGCCTGGTCGGTGGGTTCGGATGCCGCTGCCAAACTCAGCAGGTTCATGCCCTGCAGGTATTCATCGTAGGCGTCGACATTGCGAGTTGGCGTGAGGCGCTTGCGTAGGGCCAGACCCTCGCCGGGAATCACGCCGAGCAGAGCCTGTACCACTTCATTGGCAATCCGGCTCTGGGTGTCGAATACATCGAGCAGGCGCCGATCAAAGGATTCACTCCACAGGGTAAATCCGGTGCGGGTATCGGAGAGGCGCGCGTTGATACGCAACTGGTTGCCCTCACGGCGCACGCTGGCTTCAAGAATGGTGGCGACACCCAGTTTCGCCCCAAGTGCCTTGGCGTCCGGCGAGTTCCGGCGGACTTCAGTGGTGATTGAGGCGGCCACCTTCAGCCCGACCACTCCGGCCAGCGCCGAGCGCATCTCCTCGGTCAGGCCAGCGACGAAATAGTCGTTGTCGGCACCGCCCAGGTTGGTGAAAGGCAGCACCGCAATGGACGCAGGTGGTCGCGCGGACTGCGAATCACTGCGCCAATCGAGAGTCATCACGAGACCCGCCATCAGCACGCCCAGGGCAAATATCAGGAGTAGCGAAAACGAAGCAATCCTGCGGCGCGACTTGGTCGAAGCGCGCGCAGGAACCTCGGATGAAACGGTCGGGTTGTCCGTTGCGCGCCGGCCCCCAGCGGCGGCGGACAAGGCAGCGGTTTGCGCAACTGGAGGCGGCCCCGCCACGGTGGCTGGATTTGGCGATGCGGCAAGCGGGGTGGTGTGGCCGCCACCCGCCGGGATGCGTTCGACTTCAGCCAGAAACCGATAGCCGACGCCGTGCAGGGTCTGGATGAAGCGCGGATTTTCGGCGTCATCGCCCAACGCCTTGCGCAGGTGCCCGATCACGCGATTGAGCACGCCGGGGGTGACGTGGCGATGACCCCATACGGAATCGAGCAGGTCATCGCGCGACAGCGCCTTGCCTGCGTGTTCGAGCAAGGCCACCAGCACCGCAAATGCCTTGGGCTCAAGGTCCAGGGCAATACCCTGCCGGGTCACCCGATGGGCGGCCGGGTCGACCTCGATTTCAGCGAACCGATAAGTCCAGGCGTACGCGTCCACGACCGCTCCGTTGACCCGTTTGCGCGACGGAAAGATAACCCCGGACGCGCCACAAAACCACGAAAAACGCGATTGCGACCGTATTCCATCATGGCATCGACCGGCTTCCCTCAAGCCTGGCAGGCCGGGTTTTCGCAATCTGGCAGGGCGCGGAATCGCCGCGCTCAACCGCAACAGGAGAATGCCATGAACCTCAATCTCGCCACCCTGCCACTGCCTGTATACAGCAACCAAGCCGCCGGCTTTCAGCGCCGCTTGCGCATCGGCAACCTGAATCCTGATCGGCACGCCGAGCGCCGCTTTCGTCGCGTTGTCGAGCGGCTGGAGCCGGACAGCTTGCCGCCGAACTTCGACAGCATCGCCAGCGCCGCGCGCCAGTTGAGCCAGACTTTCGCGAACAGGCATCGCGCTCCCTGCATCCAGATGCGCCTGCGTTGCCTGGCGGCAATGAAGGCCATGTCGCAGGATGCCGAGTGGGCGCTTCAGGAAGAGCAGCGCCAGCCCATCAACTGGATTGCCGAATACGCGACCGGAAAGCATCGCCTGGTGCCGGATCATGTGCCGGTGATTGGCGGACTGGACGATGCCATCCTGGTCGATATCGCCTGGCCGACTCTGAGTTTCGAGCTGGACGACTTCCTCAGCTTTCGCCGTTTGCGCGCAAAGGAAGCGCAACTGCGTGGCTTGCACCCGCGCAAGTTCCGCTTTACCCGCGAGGACTGGTTGCAGGCGCGTGCGGCTGAGGCCGCCCTGCTGCAGCGGGCACGTCGGCGCGTCGGCTTTTGCTACGGCGCCACAGCGGCCCCGGCCTTGTTCCGTTTCCATGGATAAACCGAACGCGGCAGGAACGCACCCGCCTTCCTGTCGCGTTGGTTTCGATTGCCAATTTCATTCCCTGGGCCGTGGCAACAAGCCACCGGATGCGGTAAAACCACGGGTCGGATGGCGCTGCCGTGTCAGCGCCATCCGGCCCATTCGGGGCTCACGCCAAAGCACCCCTGAAAGCCCCGCATCCACGCCCAGAGGAATCCGCATGAACACCACTTTCCGTCGCAGCGCATTGGCATCTGCGCTTGCCTTGGCCCTTTCGCAGGCATACGCCGCACCGGTTGACCTGCGTTCGGCCGTGCCGGCCCAGCGCCCCGATATCGACACCATCGCCGTGGCCGCAACCATGCCCGACCTGCTCATCCTGCGCGCGGGTGCCTATGACCCGGCAAGCCAGCGGCTCGATCTGCAACTGTCCGGCGCTGCGGATGCGGTGAGTTCGCGGTATGCCATCGTGCAATTCCACGCTGATTCGGTCGAGGCGGGTCGTACGCAACTGCAAAAGCTGGGCGTTGCCTTCGTCGCCTATGTGCCCAACAACGCCTACATCGTGCGTCTGAACGGGACGAACCTGGATGCACTCAAGCGCAGCACTGGCGTGCGCGCCGCCGAAGGCTACGCTGCAGGACACAAGATCGACCCGCGCCTGTGGAGTGATGTTCGTGCCCAGCTCGTGCAGCAGGAGCCGGAAGACGCGCCGGACTCACACATCCTTCTCGATATCGTCAATGTGCGAGGTTTCCAGGGGGAATCTTCCGCGCAGATCGAGGCTGCCTTGCGCAAGCTGGTTCCCGACGTGCGCATCACCGCGCGCAGCCAGCGTGCCGACGCCATGCCCTACGTGCATGCCGGGGTAACGCGTGGGCAACTCAATGACCTGCTGCGTGCCGCCAGCGCGCTCGACAGCGTGGCTTTCATCGAACCCTGGATGCCGACCCGCGTGCACAACGCAGCTTCGATCGGCGCCATCCAAAGCAACATCACCACATCCTGCTCTGGCAATGGCGCCATCTGTGGCGCAGCGCCGATGTTCGACCACGACATCATGGGCAGTGGCCAGATCGTGGCCGTGGCCGATTCCGGCACATCGCCGTGGGTGGCGAATTTCACCACCCTGGACAAGGGCGCAGGTCCGCTGGTCCAGATCACCAGCTCGGACAATCCCGCACCGGTGCCGCCCGCCATCGGCATTCTCTATCCGGACCGCAAGATCATTGGCTATTGGTTGCAGCCTACCTCTGGCGCCACCGGGCCGGTCGACTAGTACTTCACCTCCGGCCATGGCACGCACACGACCGGAACCGTTCTCGGCGACGTCGCCGGAACCTTCAGTCCGAATACCTACCTTGCATCGACACCGACCGAACACAACCACGAGCAAGCCGACGGCATGGCGCCCAACGCGCAACTGCTGATGCAGGACGTTGGCGGAACCAACCCGAGCGCGGTGTACATCACCGATTTCGAGGGAACGCTCAACCAGGCTTACGCCGGCGGCGCGCGCGTCCACAACAACAGTTGGGGTGCTTCGACGGCGGGTCAGTACAACGGCAACGATGCCGAAGCCGACCGCACAAGTTGGAAGAACGAGGACATGCTGGTGGTGGTCTCGGCCGGCAACGATGACCCGGGCCCGGTGCAAACCGGTTCACCCAGCAATGCCAAGAATGTGCTCTCGGTGGCCGCGCTTGGCCATGCCGGCAGTACCGCCGTGGCCAGCTACTCCAATCGCGGGCCGGCGGCCGATGGCCGCATGAAACCCGACATTGCCGCGCCCGGTTCGAGCATCCAGTCAGCACGCAACACCTCGACCAGCAGTGCGGTTCCCGTTTACACCGCACCGGTTTCCAATAGCGGCACGTCGATGGCGGCGCCCACCATCAGCGGCAATGCCGCCCTGGTGCGTCAATTCTTTGCCGATGGCTTTTATCCACGCGGCGTGAAGACGCCGGCGGATGCCTACAACCCCAGCGGCATGGTGATGAAGGCGGTGTTGCTCAATGGCACCAACCCGTTGGGCGCACCAAGCTGGCCCAACGCAAATTCCGGCTGGGGTCGAGCCTGGCTGGATGGCAACCTGTGGTTCAAGACCACGCTCGCCGGCGGTGACGACAATCGCAGGCTGCGTATTTTTGAACGCACCCAGGCCGCCGGCATGCACACCGGGGATGTCAAGGAATACACAATCAGCAATGTGGGCGCCGGCCAGGAGCTTCGCATCACCCTGACCTGGTTTGATCCCGCCGCAGCGGCCGGCGCGGCCCTGACCCTGATCAACAATCTCGATCTGGAAGTGGTGGCACCGAACGCCCAGGTCTACAAGGGCAACGTGTTTACATCGGGTGTTTCGGTAACCGGTGGCAACGCCGACGCGCGCGATACCGTGGAGCAGGTGCGTTTCACCGCTCCACAGGCGGGCAGCTACACGATCCGTGTCAAGGGCACCTCGATCCCCGGCAATGGAACGGTGGGATCAAACACCCAGGGCTACGCTGTGGTGGCTTCAGGTGCGTTCGCCTTGCCCGATCCCGCGCCAGCCGCGGCACCGACCGGCTTGACCATTGCCAGCAACAACAGCAGCGGTGTGGCCGTCGGTTTCACCGGCTCAGCGGCCCAGGGATTTCAGCTCTATCGCGCCAATGGAAGCTGCGCCACGGCTGCGGCCGGTGATTTCCGGCTGATTGGCAACGCGGCAAGCTCGCCGGTCATCGACGACGCCACGCAGGGCGGATTCCAGTATGCCTACAAGGTGCGCGGCGTAGCCGGCGATGTCGAAGGCCTCGTGTCTTCCTGCATCGATGTTGTCTCTGCCGACGACTGCACCCTGCAACCGGCCATTGATGCCAACTCGCTTGTTCTGGATGGTTCGAACGCAAGCTGCAGCGTGGAGCTTGCCTGGTCGCCAAGTACGGCCGCGTGCCCGACAGCGTCGGGATTGACCTACAACGTGTACCGCTCCTCGGATCCGTTCATGGTCTCATCGACACAGGTTGCCAGTGGCCTTGCCACCACCAGCTATTCGGATGCGGCGGTGGTCAATGGCCAGGCCTATTACTACCGTTTCGAGGCCGAGGACAACTTTGGCAATCTCTCGCCGCTGTCGGCCATCACCGGCGCAACAACCACCGGCGCAAATGGACCGGACCCGGATCCATTCGTGGACAATGTCGAGAATGCAACCTTCCTCGAAGCCGAACTGCCGTGGGGCGTCAGCAACATCGCGGCGGCCAATGGCACCTTGAGCTACCACACCGGCGGCCAGGCATCGAACCACCCGGACCTCACCTGCGCCAGCATTGAGACGCCTGCGCTATTGGTGCCGGCCAACGCCCAGTTGAGTTTCAGCGCGCGCTACAACCTCGAGTTCCAATGGGATGGCGTGGTCACGGAAATCTCGACGGACAACGGTGCAAACTGGTCCAGCCTGCCGCCAACCGGCGGCTACCCGACGGTGTTCAATACCGGCAGCACCGGCACCATCAATGCCTGCGGCTTCCCGAACGGCACCGGCATCTACAGTGGTGTGACCACGGCGAGCTCGAATGCCGATCCGGACAACAACCTCACGCCGATCTTCAAGCCGTTCACCGCCAACCTGGCCAGCTATTCCGGTCAGACCGTGAAGATCCGCTGGCGCTTGTCGTCGGATCCGGGCCTCAACTTCTCGGGTTTCTTCCTCGATCAGGTCCGCGTCGGCAATTCCGATTCCATTTTCGACAACGACTTCGACATGTCCGCGTACATGTGTCAGTAAACCGTCGGTAACCAAAATCGGCGCATGAAAACGGGAGCGGGCAACCGCTCCCGTTTTTGTTGCGATTGCACCCATTTGATGCGGCTCGCAATTGTGCGCCCGGATCAAGTGGGGTGCTGTCTCCGCACCTTCGGCGCTTGGTCCGACCTACAAGACGGTGTGTACAGTGTTGGTGTAGGTCGGATCAAGGCTCAAAGAGCCGGATCCGACGACGTGTGCACAGCCGGGTCCGGCAACCAGGGATAGGGCTACGCGGAATAACTGGTATCCGTTCGTGGTGAGCTCGTCGAACCATGAACGGAATCAAGGCGCCGTGCGCTCATTATTGGGTGCGTTCTGGACTAGCAGGACCTAAGGAGACTCTGATTTTGCTCGTCATCCCGAAATCGCGAAGCGATATCCTGACCTGCGAAGGCATGGATGCCGAAGCGGAACGCCGCAGGCGGCCCGGAGGGCGAATGCCGGTAGGCGTGAGTCATCCAGCGCCTTTGCACTTCAAGGGGTTGTAATAAAGTCACTGGGTTGACTCGCCGCTCCTGCGGCTCGCCCATTGGGTCATCGGCTATGCCGATGTTCGCTCCGGCTTCCTGCCTGCGCAGTCCGCCGTCGCGGGAACGACGAAGATTGAGACTAATCAGAGTTTCCCTAATCCGCGTTGGCTAAAGATTGATCGGCCTCTTTCGAATGGAGTCAACCCGTTCCCGTGTCCATCCCGTCGGTTAATCAAGCAAGCGCTGCACTCGACGCCCTGCGCCATCCCATGGAGTCGGGGGCGGTGAAACTTCCGGCCGATGGCCGCGGGGTGTTTCTGCGCGCGCAGGTGTACGCCTACGTGAATGGAACGCACCATCTGGACAACATCGATGGCAATGCCCGTAGCTACGACGCCAATGGCAACACCACCTACAATCCCGATACGCTTTCAAGCACATTCGTCTACGATGATCGCAATCGCCTGGAAGCAATGAGCGGTTCACCGCAAGGCTTGTATCGCTACAACGCACGCGGGGAACGGCTCATCAAGCAGTCGGGATTCATGAATTTCGGACTCAAGGAGCGGGTCAGCAGCTACGACGAGCAAGGCAAACTCGTTGCGTACCTTGACTATGAATACGACAATCGTGGCAGGCGCCTGCTCAAGGGCAGCTACGATCTCGTCTACCTCGATGACCTGCCGGTGGCCATGCTCAGCAAAGGCAAGATCAGCTACCTGGAAACCGATCACCTCGGCACCTCGCGCTTGGCAGTGGATTCGGTAACCCATGCCGAACAATGGTCGTGGGATTTCTTTGCGGATGCCTTTGGTGCCAACGACGCCATCGTCAATGACGGGAAAGTCGATCTTCCCCTGCGCTACCCCGGCCAGCAGTACGATGCCGAATCGGGGCTGCACTACAACTACTTCCGGGATTATGAGCCGGGGACGGGAAGATATATCGAGAGTGATCCGATTGGGTTGGTGGGAGGAGCGGCTACATTCTTGTACGCCAACGGATCGCCAGCCATTTTTGCAGATTTGAAAGGAGGCATCCCTGAACCAGGATTTTTGATTCCCCCAAATTACCGAAACTCAACAATTGTGTGCGACGGAAGGGGAGGAATAGAGCCATACATTCCATTGAACCCATTTGACATGGAGTGCATTGGAGATTGTATTCGGCTCCATGAATTGATCCATGTTAGGGACTTCAAAGCCGCCAATCCATGGGTTTGCAGAGGCCAGAAACAATTCACGCGCATAAATGAATTCGACGAGGCTGAGTTGTGGCGATCCGAAAGGAATGCATACACCGAATCCCTTCGATGCTTGAAGATAAAGCTCGAATCGGAGATGAGCAATCCATGCCCAGCTTGTAGGATTCGCCTTGAGTCTGAAATTGAAAAACACGAGAAAGAACTAGACCGTTTCACTAGGTAAGTGCAAGGGAGATTTACTCCATGAGATTGTTTGCGACAATCGTTTCCCTTGCGCTGGCATTCCCCTCGCTTGCTGCAGATCTTGATCTGAATGCTTGCATAATCGATAGAGATGGAAGCCCTGAACTTCGCTTTACCCTGCGCAACAATAGCGAAAGTGAGTTCGCCATTGAGGAGAGTGAACTGCCGTGGGGAATCGAGGGGGCGATCATAGTCGCGTATCGAGGAGATGCGATTGTTGGAAAAGCATTGAGGAGAGCATACTCAATCAGAGACCCAATACTGAACAAGGTGAAAATATTTGGTCATGACGAGATTGCCGGGAATATTGAGCTCAGGGCGTTGTACCCGGAGCTCAACAAGGTTGCCGAAGACAAGGGCGTGTTAATTTTTTGGGCGTACACCTTGCCGGGCGCAGAGCGGCCAATGAAATCCGGAGCATTGCTTCTGGATTCATACTCAAAGTGCAAGCAATGACCAAAGGGGTCACCCCTTCGCCGCTTACGTCAAGCAGGCTGTAGTATTTTCTCCCGAGAACGGGCGAGGCAGGTAAACGTCTCGCGTTCGCCGAGGGTCGGCTCCTGGGTGTTCCGGTTCGGTGCTGTCTTGCGCTCACATCCGGGCTACCGACAAGGATGACCGGGTCACGCGGCACGTGAACCTGGTTGACTTGCGGTTTAACTGATTCGCGTGATCGCGTCGCTGGCCGCGAGGATGGCGATGCCCTGATACTCGTGCAAGTCGAGCAGATCGCGGTCGCCGGAGACGATGGCATCGGCTTTTGCGGCGAGCGCGCAGGCGATGATGTGATCGTCGTCGGGGTCGCGTGCGACGACGCGTGGCACGGCGACAGGCCGGACCAGTTGGGTGATGGCGGCATACTCGGCCACCAGACGCTCGGCGGTCAGGCCGTCCCGACGCAAGGGTTCGATGAACTTGCTACGGCCGAGCACGTCGGCAAGTTCAGCGAGCAACACCGGACTGGTGATGAGCGTGATGCGCTGCTCGCGGCCGGCGTCGATGAGTCGGCGTGGCGCGGCCCGCCACAGCAGACCGGACACCACGGTGTTGGTGTCAGCGACGATCCGCATCGTGAGCCGCACGACGCGCGGCCCGTACCGCGTCGATCTCGGCCTGCACTTCGTCCTGGCTCATTGGCGGCAGGTTGAGATCGTCGATGCGGGCCAGGGTCTGGCGCAGGCGTTCGCCGGCCTCTTGGCGCATTGCGTCCTCAAGCAGTTGTCGGATGGCATCGTCAGACAAGAGGCCGGCGTTGCGCGCGCGCAGCGCAAGGTCGTCGGGAAGCGAGACGGTGACTTGGGTCATAACGTTCTTCCTTTAGCGGCTTGCGGCTTGGTCGAGCACGGAATCGAGCACTTCGGCAAGATCATAAAGGATCTAGCCCGATCAATTCTCCGTTACTGGACGGGATGGGCGAATTGCTGAAGACCTGTTCAGCGTAGCGCTTACCCCGATACCCTGTCGAGCACGTTCATCTACGATGACCGCAATCGCCTTGAAGCAATGAGCGGTTCACCGCATGGCTTGTATCGCTACAACGCACGCGGGGAACGGCTCATCAAGCAGTCGGGATTCATGAATTTCGGACTCAAGGAGCGGGTCAGCAGCTACGACGAGCAAGGCAAACTCGTTGCGTACCTTGACTATGAATACGACAATCGTGGCAGGCGCCTGCTCAAGGGCAGCTACGATCTCGTCTACCTCGATGACCTGCCGGTGGCCATGCTCAGCAAAGGCAAGATCAGCTACCTGGAAACCGATCACCTCGGCACCCCGCGCTTGGCAGTGGATTCGGTAACCCATGCCGAACAATGGTCGTGGGATTTCTTTGCGGATGCTTTTGGTGCCAATGACGCTATCGTCAATGACGGGAAAGTCGATCTTCCCCTGCGCTACCCCGGCCAGCAGTACGATTCCGAATCGGGGCTGCACTACAACTATTTCCGGGATTATGAGCCGGGGACCGGGCGGTATATGGAGAGTGATCCGATTGGCTTGAGGGGTGGGGTTGCTACGTTCGCTTATGGACTAGGGAATCCAACAAAGTTCTATGACTCGACAGGCTTGGCCGTATGCTCAAATTGCGACAAGTCAAAAACACCACCGTTCGGGATCTGGATTTCCTCAGAATTGGGTGGAAACGCATGGGGAGTTGTTAGTGGCGCATCTGCAGCACTTGGCGCAACTACGAATATCCTGACTGGCGAATCATGTTTCTATTCAATTCGGTGTGGGTATGTCGGCTTGGGATGGGGTGCAGGTGTTGGATTCCAAGGCGGAATTACGTTTTCGAAAGCAGCTTGTGGAATTAGTCTTCATGGATTGGCGATCGCCGGCACTGCGGAGCTAACTACTCCAAGAGGTGGGGTCTCTGTTTCGGGATCCTATGACACTAACGCTGGTGGGCTTGGTAGTGGTATTGGCCCAACACTCGGTGTCAACGCTAATATCGGATTAGGAGGTTGCTTCGTTCACGTCTTCGGCTGCGCAAATACGCCTTGCTACTGCTCATGAACATGAAGCGTCCGTTGTTACTGATATTCGTAGGTGCGGCTCTAATTCACGTTCCGCAACTTCTGCTTGCCCCGAACACTTTTAAAGTGTTTGGCGTCATGTTGAACGTACTGCTTGGCGCATCAATAATGTTCGCAGGGATCTTCTGCTGGATTAGGGGTCTAAGGGGCAGAGGGCGGGGATAACCGAGAGGCTTGGGCTCCCATTTCGCCGCTTACGCCAAGCGGGCCGCAGTAGTTTCTCCCGAGAACGGGCGAGGCAGGTAGACGCCTCGTTGGCCAGGGGGCGGCTCCTGGGTGTTCCGGTTCGGTTGCAGCGACACACGAGAACCGGGGCGGGTAACCGCTCCCGTTTTTTCGATGGCGCATTGCCCGGTCTCTTGAAGGGTCCGGGCTAGAATGTCGATTCTCCGCCCGCTGCCATGTGATCCGTGACCGACAACGCACTCGAAGCCCTGCGCCATGCCCTGACCCACGCAGGCATCGGCTTGCCTGCTGATGGTCGCGTGTTGTTCCTACGCGCGCGGGATGGACTGGGATGGCATGCCTTGCCGCGTGCCCGCTGGTTGCACCAGCAGAGTTTCAAGCCGTTTGCGGATGTCCTGGAACGCAGTGGACTTCTCGTTGGCGATCCCGAGCTGGGGGCGCGATACCCGTTGATCCTGATGCTGCCGCCGCGACAACGCGATGAAGCGCGCGCGCTGTTTGCGCGGGCGGCGATGTATTTGGAAAGCGGCGGCACGGTCATCGCAGCGATGGCCAATGCGGAAGGCGCGAAGTCCGGGGAACGGGATTTCCGAGCACTGTTCGGCACTGCCGAGGTGTTGTCCAAGCATCACTGCCGGGTGTTCTGGTCAACTCCGCAAGCCGCTGGGATCGATGCATCGCGGGTTGAAGAATGGATGGCCCTGGATGCGCTGGTCGAAATCGCAGAGGGTGCGTATTTCAGTCGGCCCGGCCTGTTTGCCTGGGATCGCATTGATCCCGCATCGGCATTGCTGGTGTCGGTGTTGCCGACGTCGATTGCTGGCACGGTGGCCGACCTCGGTGCGGGTTATGGCTATCTCGGCAGCGAAGTGTTGCGACGCTGTCCCGGCGTCGAAGCCATCGATCTCTACGAAGCCGAAGGACGAGCCCTGGAAGCTGCGCGTCAGAATGTTGCGCGCGCGATGGAAGCGCGAAGCAAGCCAATTCGCAGCGAAGTCATCTGGCGCGATGTCAGCAACGGGCTGAGCCGGAGCTACGATGCCATCGTCAGCAATCCACCCTTCCATCAGGGACGAGCCGACCAGCCTGAGTTGGGTCAGGCCTTCATTGCCACGGCCGCACGCGCACTCAATCCCGGCGGCCGGCTATGGCTGGTGGCCAACCGGCATCTGCCGTACGAGGCGACACTGGCTTCGCGTTTTCGCAACGTGGCGGTTCGCGCAGAGCAAGCGGGCTTCAAGGTGTTCGAAGCCGATGGTGTGCGCTCATGAAGCTGGTTCGCCTCATTGCCAATCTCGGCTACGGCAGCCGCAAGCAAGTCGCCCTCATGTTCCGCGAAGGTCGCATCACCGACCCGGCGGGTGATGTGCTGTATGCCGATGACCAGCGCGATCATGCCGATATCCGCATCGATGGCGAACCACTGGATCCACCGCCAGGCATCTGCCTGATATTGAACAAGCCAACCGGGGTGACCTGTTCAACCCGCGACGCCGGGCGCGTCGTTTACGATCTGCTGCCTGCGCGTTTCCGCCTGCGTGATCCCGTGCTGTCCACGGTGGGACGCCTTGATCGCGACACCTCCGGCTTGTTGCTGATGACCGATGACGGTGCCTTGCTGCACCGGATCATCTCGCCGAAGTCACGCGTGGCCAAGGTCTACGAAGCACGACTGGCCGCCGACCTGCGTGGTGATGAAGCAGCCCTGTTTGCCAGTGGCACCTTGATGCTGGAGGCCGAGAAGACGCCCCTGCTGCCCGCGGAACTCGAAGTTCTCGATGCACGGCAGGTTCGCCTGACCTTGCACGAGGGCCGCTACCACCAGGTACGCCGCATGTTTGCCGCCATCGGCAATCATGTCGAGGAGCTGCATCGCATCTCGGTAGGCGGCCTTGCCCTGGCTGGACTAGAACGCGGCGGCTGGCGCATTCTCGGTGGCGCGGAAATCGATGGCATTTTTGCAACGCAAGGCACGCCATGACACGCGAAGATCCGTTGCCGGGGCAAGACGTGGCCGACCAGGCGATCATCCAGCGCATCCAGGAATGGATCGAGCGCGCGGTGATCGGGCTCAATCTGTGTCCCTTCGCGCGCGCGCCGGTGCGCGGGAATCGGGTGCGCCTGGTGGTGAGTCACGCATGCGATGCAGACTGCCTGCTGGATGATTTGTGCGCTGAATTGCAGTCGCTGGCTGCGGCCGATGTCGATGAATGCGAAACGACCCTGCTCATCGTGGCCGATCTGTTCACAGACTTCCTCGATTTCAACGATTTCCTCGACCAGGCCGATGCCGCAATCGAGGTCCTGAATCTGGATGGCGTGATCCAGGTGGCCAGTTTCCATCCCGATTACCGCTTTGCGGACAGTGCGGATGACGATGTGGCAAATTGCAGCAACCGTGCCCCGTTCCCGGTCTTGCACCTGCTCAGGGAATCCAGCGTGGAGCGAGCCGTGGAGGCCATGGCGGACAGCGAGGACATCTACCGGCGCAATATCGAAACCTTGCAAAACCTGGGCTGGGACGGGTGGAACGCGCTCTGGCCGGAGCGCACGGGCAGCAGGTAAGATCGACAGTGCGGAATCCACGTGAGGAGCACTGGATCCGCGGGGGCGTCCCGGCTGGCCGGGACAGGAAAGCAGCTTCCCGGGACAGGAAGAGCGGGATGGGCGGGATGAGCAGGTTTCATGCAGGGGTGGTTCTACTCGCATGCCTGGTACTGGCATGCGGTTGGCCCGCGCACGCTGCGGAACCGATGCTGCTGACCGACGCGAAGCCAACGGTTTCGCTCAGCCCCGCCATGCGCTATGGCGTGGATGCCAAGCTGGATCTGCGGGCCGAAGACCTGTTCGGCAAGATCGACGGCGATTACTTCCAGGATCTGCCCAAGGGTGATCCGACTTTTGGCTTCGTCGATGGCGCCTATTGGTTTCATGTGCGCCTGGGCAATGGCAATCCGGCGCGGCGCGACTACGTGCTTGCGGTCGACTACGTCTTGCTGGACCAGATCGATCTCTACCTGCGCCGCGTGGACGGCAGCGTTGCCCACGAAGCCTCCGGTGACCACCTGAGGTTCCAGGATCGCGCCTACAACTATCGCGCACCCAATTTCCTCATTCGCCTGGAAGCCGGGGAAACGGTGGACGTGCTGCTGCGCGTGCAGTCGGAAAGTTCGATGCAGGTGCCGATGACGATGTACACCGAGCCCGCGTTCCTGAACCAGGTGCGCGATGCCCAATTCGGCATCGGCATCTACTACGGAATGATCCTGGCCTTGCTGCTCTACAACCTGATTCTCTTTGCATCGCTGCGCGATGCCAACTACCTGTACTACTCGACCTACGTCGCCGGCTTCGGTTTTGTCCAGTATTGCCTGAATGGACTGGCTTTCGAATACCTGTGGCCCAACTCGCCACGCTTGGCCAACCTTGCGATACCGGTCTCGATGGCGATCGGCATGCTCGCCATGCATCAGTTCGTGCGCGTGTTCCTGGACCTCAAGCAGCGCCTGCCGATCGGCAATCGCATTCTCTGGGGCTTCATCATTTTCCATGCGCTCATGCTGGTGGTGTCGTTTCTCGCACCCTATCGGGTTGCCGTTCTGCCGGGGACTGCTGCGGTTTTCCCGGGCATCGCCGCAATTTTCGGCGTATCGCTCGTGTTGGCGTTGCGCGGGGATCGCTCGGCACGCATCCTGCTGCTGGCCTGGGGCATGTTGCTGCTCGGTACCACGGTTTACGCCATGGTTTCCTTCGGCGTGTTGCCGAAGATGTTCCTCACCGAATACGGCATGCAGATTGGTTCGGCCCTGGAGCTGATCCTCATCTCGTTTGCCCTGGCCCACCGTTTCGCCAGCTTGCGTGACGAGAACGTGCGCATCGTGCAGGCATCGCGTGACGAGCTTGAGCAGCGCGTCGAGCAGCGCACGCGCGAACTCTCGACGACCCTGAACGAATTGGCAATAGCCAACGAACGCCTGCGTGAATCCAGTCTGCGCGACGGCCTGACCGGGGTGTTCAATCGACGCTATTTCGACAGCACCTTTGAGCCGTTGCGGGATGACTGTCGGGCCAAGGGTCGGGATTTCAGCGTGCTGGTGGCTGACATCGACCACTTCAAGCAGATCAACGATGGCGCCGGACACCTGATCGGCGATGATTGCCTGCATCTGGCGGCCAGCGTCATTGAACGTACCGTTGGCGACAGTGGCCAGGTGGTTCGCTACGGCGGCGAGGAGTTCGTTGTGCTGATGCCCGATGCCGATGAAACGGAAATGCGCAGCAAGGCCAACTCGATCCGTGCCGCCATTGCCGCCTCGCCCTTGCTCACCAACGGCGTGCCCATCCCGATGACCATCAGCGTCGGCGGGGCACATGCCGCTCCGGGCGATTCAATCACGGCCATGGATCTCCTGCAGCAGGCCGATGAGGCCATGTACAAGGCCAAGCATCAGGGCCGCAACCGGGTCGTCGTGCATTGAAGTCGGGTTTGCCCGAGCGCGAGATCAGGCGCTGGTGATCTGCTCGGACGGGTGTGTATCAGCCAGGTGCTCTTGCGTGCCCAGGCGGATCGGCAATTCCACCGTGGCCGCAATCGGCAAATGATCGGACACCAGGTGCGGCAGGGTACGCAGGGTTTCGATCTTCAGAGTTGAGGTGGCCAGGATGTGGTCGATGGCACGGGCCGGTGCCCAGCTCGGAAAGGTGAGCGGAGCGGCTTCGGGCAATTGCAGGGATGTGCGCGCAAACAGGTTGCGCAGTTCCGGGCTCTCGATCGAGGTGTTGAGGTCACCCAGCAGCAAGGCATGTGGATGGCCTTCCAGCAACTCGGTGATGTAACCAAGCTGGTGCGCGCGCGCCTGCATGCCGAGTGAAAGGTGGGCAACCAGCACCACCAGCGAATGCTGGCCGCTGCCAAAGCGAACCCACAACACGCCGCGGCCACGGATGCGTCCAGGCAAGGGGTAGTCCAGCACTTCGGTCGGCTTCAGGCGCGAGAGCAGGCCATTGCTGGAAGCCGAAACCTTGGCAACCTTGCGATTGGGCTGATGGGTCCAGAACGGAAAGCCCGCGTTCTCGGCGAGGTATTCGGTCTGGTTGAGGAATCCCGAGCGCAACGAGCCGGCGTCGGCTTCCTGCAGGGCCACCAGATCGAACTCGGGGAGTATTCCGGCCAGGCCGTCCAGGTTGGCGCGCTTGCCGGTGGGCAATACATGTTTCCAGCTATGCGTCACATACTCGCGGTAGCGCTTGATGCTGCCGCCCGCCAGGATGTTGCAACTGAGCACGTTCAGGCGCGACCTGGCCTCGGGCTGGCTGATGCTCATGGCTTGCGCAGGCTCTCTTTTCACGTCGCGACATCAACCTGCAGGAACGTGGGCCGCCAGCGGGCGGCCCGATGCGGTACTACTTGGCGCTCTTGGCCGCATGTTCCTTCTTGACCAGATAGTCCACCAGTGCCACCAGTTGCGGGTAACCGCCAGCCGAAGCGCCGGTCACCCGGTACTTGCCATTGATGATGATGGTCGGTGTGCCGTCCACGCCATATTTCGGCACCAGGTTCTTCGAGCGGGCCAGCTTGCTCTGTACTTCGAACGAAGTGGCCAGTTGCATGAATTTCTCGGAATCGACGCCCTGCTCGCCATAGAACGCGGCAATGTCGTTGAATGAGCGGAAGGCGCGGTGATCGCGATGCACGGCGTTGAATACCGCCTGATGGGTCTTGTCCAGCACGCCCAGCGACTCCGCGCAATAGAACGCACGTGCATAGGCTTCCCACTGGTCATTGAAGATTGCCGGCAGGTATTCGAACCGGGCGTAGGCAGGCAGCTTGGACTTGATCTCGTCCGCGTACGGCTGGAAGTGTGCGCAATGCACGCAGGCGTAGCTGAACACTTCAAGCACTTCGATCTTGTCACCGCTTGAGGTGGGCTGCGGCGGCTCGATCAGGAAGTAGTTCTTGCCCGGCTCGGCAGCCACCGGCGCGCTTGCCGTGGCGTCCTTTTGCTCCTGGGCACAGGCAGCGACGGAAAGCAGGGCTCCAAGCAGGATTACGGGCAGTCGGGCAAACATCAGGCAGCTCCAGGGTTGCGGGGTGGTCGTACAGACAGCGCGCGCGGCGCGAAGTTGCGCAGGCAATCAACCGCCCTTGGTTTCTTTTGCAATGAGGAAATTGAGCAGCGGCTCGATGTTCTGGTAACCGCCGGCAGACTGCCCGGTCACCCGATACTTGCCATTGACGACGAAGCCGGGCGTGCCATCGACGCCATAGGCCTTGATCAGGGCATCGTTGCGCTTGAGCTTGGTCTCAACCGCGAACGACTGGGCGGTTGCGGTGAAATCGGCCGCTGAAACCCCGTATTTGGAATAGAAATCCGCGAGCGAGGCCAGGGTCGGCGAGCGCGAATCGAGCTTGCGATCGACGTAAATGGCGCGAAACACGTCCAGATGCGACTTGTCGGCGATTCCCAGCGCCTGCGCGGTATAGAACCCGCGCGCAAAAGTCTTCCATGCCTCGAATCCGAACTGGGCCGGCAGCTTGACGAACTGCGCATTGGCCGGCAGGCGTTTGACGATGTCCTCGACCATGGGCGCGACTTCGTTGCAATGCGCACAGCCGTAGGAGAACACCTCGACCACTTCGATCTTGTCACCGGTCGTGGTGGCCTGGGTGGGTTCGATCAGAAAGTAATGTTTGCCCTCCTGCCAGGTTTCCTGGGCCTGGAGCGGCAGACCAGCGAACAGGCCGACGCCGAGCGTCAGCGCAATCAATGCCTTGAACATGGCGGAATTCTCCGTCGCGATGAAAAACCGCCGCGCAGTGTCATGCAACGGCGCTGAATACGGGTGAAAGCTACTTGGCCGATGCGCTCGGCGTGGTATGCAAACCCTGCATGTAGGACGCCAGGGCCGCAATGTCCTTTTCGCCCAGGCGCTTGGCGATCTCCGGCATGACCTTGGCGTGTTCGTCATCGCCCCAGGTCGTGCCTGCACGCCATTCGGTGAGTTTGGCGCTCACGTATTCGGACCATTGGCCAGCCACCTGCGGATAAGCCGATCCGGCCATGCCGCGTCCCGATGGGCCATGACAGGCCATGCAGGCGGGCACGCCGAGCTTGGCGTCACCAGCGCGATACAAGGCCTGTGCGCGCTCGACATAGGCTTCGTCGGTCTGGCCCGGGGTGGCCTGCTTGCTGGCGAAAAACGCCCCGAGGTCGTGCATGTCCTGATCGCTCAGGGTCGAGGCAAACGGCAGCATGATGGCGTTGTTGCGCTTGCCATTCTTGAACTGGGTCAATTGGCGCACGGTATAGGATTCGTTCTGGCCGGCCAGCTTGGGATACATGGCAAGGGCGGAGTTGCCATCCATGCCATGACAGGCGCCGCAGACCGCGGCCTTGGCTTCGCCGGCCTTGGCATCGCCCAGCAGGGTGCCGGTAGAGGTCTCGGCATGGGCCATGCCGGCGGCAAACAGCGCGCCAAGGGCAAAAACTCGCACAAAACTCATACACTGGCTCCGGATAGACGTGGATTCCTGATGCGGCCGCTTGGCGCGCGCAGGCCATAAGCTAAAGTCGTGGAATTATCCGTGTCAGCCCGAGGCCGGTCAAACCTGACCATGCGGCGGGCCGGCGTAGCAGCCAGCATCCAATCCCATCACCATGCATATCCTGCACACCGCCCATTTCCTCAAGAGTGCCGCCAACCCCCGCGACATGCCCGCTGACGAGGGCTGGGAAGTCGCCTTTGCCGGTCGCTCGAATGCCGGCAAGTCCAGTGCCTTGAATGCCTTGGCCGCGCACAAGGGCCTCGCCCGGGTCTCCAAGACCCCCGGACGCACCCAACTGCTCAATGTATTTGCCATCGATGCGCAGCGCCGGCTGGTGGATCTTCCCGGCTATGGCTACGCCAAGGTGCCGGTTGCGGTACGCGATCAATGGCGCGGCATGGTCGATGGCTTCCTGCGCTCGCGGCAGGCACTGAAGGGTCTGGTTCTGATCATGGACAGCCGGCATCCGCTGAAGGAATACGACTGCCAGATGCTCGATTACGCCCGGGCCATCGGCAAGCCCTGCCATGTGCTGCTGACCAAGGCCGACAAGCTTTCACGCAGCGAAGCGGCGCGCACCTTGATGGAAGTGAAAAAGGCGCTGGCAGCCGATGACGCCCAAGCCGCAGTCAGCGTGCAACTGTTTTCCGCCACCGCCAAGACCGGCCTTGATGAGGCACGCGCGGTAGTGGCGCGTTGGTTGGGCCTGCCCGAGCAGGCGCAGGCGCCAGCCACGAGTTCCCTTGTGCGTCCCCGTGGTGGCCCCATATCCGCGGATTGACCGCGAGGCACAACCCATGTCCGGACCCAGCGCCGCTTCCCGCGAGCCGATCAGGCATCGCCAGCAACTGATCGATTCGATTGCCAGCGGATCCAAGCCAAAGTCTGCCTGGCGCATCGGCACCGAGCACGAAAAGTTTGGGTTCCGGCTCGACGACCTGCGACCGTTGAGCTGGGAAGGCGAGCAGGGCATCGGCGCGCTGCTCGAAGGCTTGACCCGTTTTGGCTGGCAGCGGGTGAGCGAGAACGGCAAGCTGATTGCGCTTTCGCGCGATGGCGCGTCGGTCACCCTGGAGCCGGCCGGCCAGCTTGAGCTTTCCGGTGCTCCGCTGGAAACCATTCACCAGACTTGCGTCGAGATCAACACCCACTTGCGCGAGGTGAAAAGTGTCGCCGACGGCATGGGCGTCGGTTTCCTCGGCATGGGCTTCCAGCCGAAATGGCGACGCGAGGACATGCCGTGGATGCCGAAAGGACGCTACGCCATCATGCGCCGCTACATGCCAACGGTTGGCAATCTCGGCCTGGACATGATGACGCGTACCTGCACCGTGCAGGTGAACCTCGACTTTGCCGATGAAGCGGACATGGTGCGCAAGTTCCGCACCTCGCTGGCCCTGCAACCCATAGCCACCGCCCTGTTTGCCGATTCGCCCTTCACCGAAGGCAAGCTCAACGGATACCTCAGCTATCGCTCGCACATCTGGACCGATACCGATCCGGACCGCACCGGCATGCTCGATTTCGTATTCGACGAAAGCTTCGGCTTCGAGCGTTACGTCGACTACCTGCTCGACGTGCCGATGTACTTCAGCTATCGCGACGGCGTCTACCATGACCTGGCCGGGCAATCGTTCCGCAAGTTCTTGCGCGGTGAACTCGACGCCATGCCCGGAGTGCTGCCGACCATGAGCGACTGGTCCGATCACATGACCACGGCGTTTCCGGAAGTTCGCCTGAAGAAGTTCCTGGAAATGCGTGGCGCCGACGGTGGTCCCTGGAACCGCCTGTGCGCATTGCCCGCGTTCTGGGTTGGTCTGCTCTACGAGCAATCCACGCTGGATGCGGCCTGGGATCTGGTCAAGGATTTCAGCCTTGAGGAACGCAACGCCCTGCGCGATGGCGTGCCCCGTCATGGCCTCAAACTTCCGTTCCGCAAAGGCAGTCTGCGTGATATCGCCATTGAGGCGTTGAAGATTTCGGCTGAAGGCCTGCGCAGGCGCGCACGTCGCAATGCCGAAGGTGCGGATGAGAGCATCTTCCTGATGCCACTCATGGAAATTGTCGAGGCCAACGAAACGCCCGCCGAACGCAAGATTGCCCTTTACAAGGGGCCGTGGAACGGCAGCGTCGATCCGGCGTTCCGGGAATTCATGTACTGAAAAGCCGGGATTCGGGATTCGGGATTCGGGATTCGGGATTCGGGATTCGGGATTCGGGATTCGGGATTCGGGATTCGGGATTCGGGATTGGTTTGCCTCTCCCGCAGGCGGGAGAGGCCGACGCGCAGCGGCGGGTGAGGGTGGAGTCTGCGCTTTGCATGCTATTTTTCGCTTGCGTGCTGCACCACCCTCACCCCAACCCTCTCCCGCCAGCGGGAGAGGGAGGATAACGTCAGGGAATCGGCATTCGGACTGTGCAGGCAGGACGCGGAGTGCGGGGCGCGAAACGCGTGATTCTGGAAACTTATTGCCTCTCCCGCTCGCGGGAGAGGCCGACGCGCAGCGGCGGGTGAGGGTGGAGTCTGCGCTTTGCTTGCTATTTTTCGCTTGCGTGTTGCACCACCCTCACCCCAACCCTCTCCCGCCAGCGGGAGAGGGAGGATAACGTCTGGGAATCGGCTTCTGCGCCCTTTCAAATCCCCAATTCCGAATCCCCAATCCCCAATCCCGGCCTTTCAGCTACACCGCCGACACGCCGCCGTCCACGGCAAGGATCTGGCCGCTGATGTGTTTGCCGGCGTCGGAGGCGAACAGCAGCGCGGCACCCTTCAGGTCCTCGTCATCGCCCAAGCGTTGCAGGGGCGTCATGGCAGCCAGGGTTTTCTCGCCGATGCCTTCAATCACACCCTTTGACATGCGCGTGGGAAAGAATCCGGGTGCCAGTGCATTGACGGTAATCCCGTGCGGCCCCCATTCGCCGGCCAGCGCGCGCGTGAAATTGACCAGTGCGCCCTTGCTTGCGTTGTAGGCAATGGTTTTCATGGAGCCTGGTGGATTGCCGCGCAGTCCGGCAATCGACGTGATGTTGATGATGCGCCCGTACTTGCGTGGGATCATCGAGCGCTTGCCGATGGCCTGGGTCAGCAGGAACAGGCCGCGCATGTTGAGATTGAACACCTTGTCCCAGGCTTCCAGCGGATAGTCTTCGGCCGCTGCGCCCCAACTGGCGCCGGCGTTGTTGACGAGGATGTCCACCTTTTCCAGTTTCAGCAACGCCGCATCAGCCAGGGCACCGATGGATTGCGCATTGCCGGTGTCGGCCACGATCCAGTCCGCAACGATGCCGCGTCCGCGCAGATGGGTGACAGCACGCTCGAGCTCGTCGGCCTTGCGTGCACAAATCAGCACGCGCGCGCCAAAATCACCCAATGCCTCGGCGATTTGCAGGCCCAGGCCGCGTGATCCGCCGGTGATGAGGGCAGTGCGCCCATCCAGGTCGAACAAGGTGCGTGCGTGGGTCATGTGTGCGGACATCGCATCGAAGTTGCGGAAGATTCGCAAGCGTACGCGCTCTGCCGAATTCCCGCATCCGTCCGATGCGGGTCGGATTCGTTGCCGTGGAGGATTCGCTTGTCGGCTCCACGCCTTCGGCGCTTGCGCCGACCTACGCCGGCGGGGCGTGTGAGCGAGCCTTGCAGGTCGGATCAAGGTGCAAAGCACCGGATCCGACACGGCAGTTGCAGCGAAGATCGAGACACCAGGCTCGGCTTCGATGCTAATGTTTGCTTTCGCCAAACGGCGACATTCATGACCAACGCAGGGGACTTCATGGAAATCACCAATCTCGAGAGCATTCCCGGCAAGTCCATCACCCGGCACCTGGGACTTGTGCAAGGCTCCACCGTGCGCAGCAAGCATGTCGGCAAGGACATCTTCGCAGGACTCAAGAACATCGTCGGCGGTGAACTCAAGGCCTACACTGAGCTGCTCAACGAATCGCGTGCAGAGGCCACCGAACGCATGCTGGCGCAGGCGCGTGCGGTGGGGGCGAATGCGGTGGTGAACGTGCGCTTTGCCACCTCCAACATCGCCGCCGGCGCGGCGGAAGTCATGGCCTATGGCACCGCCGTGGTGGTGCAGTAGCCATGGAGCTGATCATCCAGTTCGGCGTCATTGCCTTCCTGCTGCTGCTTGGCCTGGTATTCGGGCGGGCCGCGGAAGCACGCCATTTTCGGGAACTCAAGCAGAAGGAATTGATCCTGCGCCAGGTATTGGTCTTCAGCGAGAAACATCCACCCGCCGACCAGGAATTTCGCGGCGCGAAGCTGGTGGTGGGCTCGGTGGTGATCGCCGAGGACTACTTCAAGCGCATCGCGGCATCGTTGAAGAGCCTGGTTGGCGGTCGCCTCACCGCCTATGAATCACTGATGGATCGCGGGCGACGCGAAGCGATCGTGCGCATGAAGCAGGCGGCACGCGAGGCCGGTGCCAGCATGATCTTCAACGTGCGCATCGAAACCGCGCGCCTGTCCGAAAGCGACAGCAATCGCCAGGCCCTGTTCGCCGCCGAATTCATCGCCTACGGCACCGCATTGGTTCCCGCCAATCGACCATGAGCTGGGAAAACCCGCCGGTTCCGCACGAGGTCAATGTTTCGCGCGAAAGCGTGCTGGCGGAATTCCTGCGCCTGCTCGCCGGGCTCGGCATCTGCGTGTTGATTCTGGCGGCAGTGCTTTATCTTGCCGGCGGTTGGCTGGCGCGCTGGGTACCGTTTTCCACGGAGGCCGCGTGGGTCGGTGATCGCGTGATCGGTTTGTCCAACGTGGTCGAAGCGCCTGCCGATGCCGAGCACACGCGCATCCTCGAGCGCCTGCGCACGCTGACCGCGCGTGTGGCCGCGAACATGGATTTGCCGCAGGGCATGAGCGTGCGCGTGCACCTCTCCGACAATGATGTTCCGAATGCCTTTGCCACCCTCGGCGGACACCTGGTCGTCAATCGCGGCTTGTACCGCCGCATGCCCAGCGAAAATGCGCTGGCCCTGGTGATCGCGCATGAGGTTGGCCACATCAAGGCGCGCGATCCGATTGCCGCTGTCGGCGGGGGTGCCAGTCTGGCATTGCTCATGGTCGCGCTCGGGGGTGATGCGCGATCGTTGGCGCCCGGCATCGCGCGCCTGGTGCAACTGGGTTATTCACGTCAGGCTGAAAGCGCAGCGGATACCGAAGCATTGCTTGGCCTGCAGCGCATGTACGGCCACGCCGGTGGTGCGGCCGCGGTGTTCGAAGTGCTCGATGACTACGGTCGCGAGCACCGCGAAATCACCATGCCGACCTTGCTCTCGACCCATCCCGCCGATGCCAGGCGCATCCAGCGCATGCGTGAAGCGGCTGGGCAATGGAATGGCACACCCGCGCTGGTGCCGTTGTCGGCAGAAGATGGGATGGATGCACCTCAATGACCCGGTCCTTTGCGGGGGCACTGTCAAAACGGAGCATGCAGGGGGAGATCCACGCATGAAAAACATGAAGACCGCGGCAGTCGATTCGAAACTTCCCTGGTTGCGGACCGCCATTGGCACGCGGTTTCTGGCCGCCTGGCTCGGCGCGGGAACACTTGATATCACGTATGCCTTCATCGCCAGCGCATGGGTACGCGGCCGATCCGCCGAGCAGGTGCTGCAAAGCGTGGCCAGCGGTTGGCAGGGCAGTGATGCCTACGCGGGCGGCGTCACCTCGGCGCTGCTCGGACTGATTACCCACTACGGCATCATGGCGGTGATGGTGCTGGTATTTGCACTTGCGGTTCGGCTCAGGCCCGCGTTGCTTGGCAAGCCGTGGATCAGCGGCTCACTCTATGGTTTGGGCTTGTATGCGGTGATGTACGGCATCGTGTTGCCGTTGCGCTTCCCTGAAGTTTTCCCGCGCTGGAGCGGCTGGTTGTCGGTGACCGACATCCTCGTGCACATGGGCGTGGGCCTGATCATGGCGTTGGTGTTCGCAGGCAAAAGATCCAGCGCGGCACACTCAAGGTGAGCTGGGCGTTGCGGAAATCGGCAGGGCAATAACGCGACCATCATCGAGGGTCAAACGGCCCTCACGCAGCTCCTCGGTGTCACCGCTCACGGTCACGAATCGGCCCACCAGCAAGCCGTTCGCGCGCTCGCCTTCGATGCGGTAGGCAAAGGTTTCCGCACCGGAGGTGTTGCCGGTGGCGGTGAAATCCATCCGAATCTCGCGGATTTCACCGACCGCCTCGATCACGCCCGGGTTGTTGCGGATCGCGGCCTTGGCTTGGTCGTTGAACATCCCGAATCCGTACCAGGCAACACTGCCGACGGCGGCAAGCACGCCCAGCACCATCAAGGCAAGAAAACCACCCGCAATCCAGGGCGCGGCCCGACGTAGGGCCGAGGCTTTCGGTAGTCCGTCTTGATCGGGGTGGTTCATTTGCAGGATTCCGGGCGTGCCGCATGCGGGGTGCGTATTGTGGGACATCGCAAAGAGAAAAGGCCCGCTGTTGCGGGCCCTTTCCGTAAACAACATGTCTTGTGCAATCAGGCGCGCCGCTTGCGTCGGCGAATCGCAAATGCGGCAACCAGTCCGAGCATGCTGGCCAGCAGCAGCATCGCTTCACGACCAATCGGCAGGGTAGCCGGGGGCGTGATCGGGCCACCCGTAGGAGCCATGCCGATCAGCTCCATGGGCTCGTCATTTCCGCCGTTGGCACCCAGGGTGAAATAGAAAACGCCATTCGGGGCATTGGATCCCGTGGGCGCATTGCCCTGTTGGTTGTAACGCTCCGGTCTGCTTTTCGGGGCAAAAGAAAACAAATTGAAATCACCACTGTTGCCATCTGGCGTACCCCAGATCGACGAATCCGGTGTTACCTGGCCAACCAGTTGGCTGCCAAGATCCAAAGTGGCGCCGTCTGTGTCGAAAACGACCTCCACGAAATCGGCCATGGTGAATGTGCCATTGCCGGCCGCCGAACCGCTGACGGTGACGTTCAACGCCAGAACCGCCGGATCGGGCAGGAAGAAATCGTTGACGCCCGGATTGGCCAGCAGGGTGTCTTCGAAAGTGATCGAACCCACGGCCTGGGCGGTGGAATTCGGATCATCAAAGGTGAAATTGAAGGTGACCGGTGCGGCGCAGACGCTGGTTGCGGACAGCAAAAGGCCGAGGACGAGAAAACGAAGACATTGCGACTTGGGCATGACTGGAAACCCCTCCCGGTTGGTGCGCGAATTCTACACCAGAACTGTTTTCATACAAAAAGTTGTGCACCTTTGTTTGAGTGATGCAAAAGGACTGCTGGTGCTGGGTGCCCGGCGCGCCCAAGCGGACATGGCGGGTGACATCGGGTACAACGAAATCCACCCCACGATTCGCGGATAGCTCCGCGCATTGTCGAGGCAAGCTCATTGCGGGACGTTCAAGGCCCGTATGCGTTGTTCCAGCCAGCCTGGAAACGGAGGCTTTTCGTCCGCGGTCAATTTGGCCAGGGCATGGGCGGCCGCCTCGCGTTGCGCAGGCTCGCCGCAGAGTGCCCGGAGCAACTCGTAAACGGCCATCCAGCGGTGTTCGATGGCCGTGGATTCGGCATCCAAATCCGATTCGAGTTTGGGCACCTGGCATCGTCCCGCCTCGGCGGCCAGCAGCAATCCGGCAAGGCAGCCCCAGCGAGAACCCAATGACATCCCGTCCAGATCCCGACAGCGATCAGATACGTCTCCGAGCAACGCTGCCGCATCCTCCTTGCCAAGTTCAAAGTGCAACAGGCCCTTCAGCCGATTGACCCAGGCCAGCGTCGCGCGTTCCGATTCGGGCAGCTGGTCAACCATCTGCTGCGCGGATTGCACGATGCCAATGGCCTTGTCGATGCTGCCGGATTGATAATGGGCCATTGCCAGCCAGCCAAAATCGGAAACGATCTGCGGATGGGGCCGGTCATCGTGAATCGTTTGTTCGATCTCCAGGATGCGTTCGAACTCGGTGACCGCCTCGGCCGCCCCGCCTTGTTGCAGATGCAATCCAGCCAAATTGACCCGCGTGGTCAAGGTGATCGCGTGGGCTTCTCCATACATGCGCTGCTGTTGCTCAAGCGCCGCGCTCCAGGCTTGTTCGGCGAGGTCCTGCTTGCCGACGGCAAGGTAGGCCAAGCCAAGCTCGTTGCGGGTGGAGGCAAGCAGATCGCTCTTCGCGTGATACTGGAGCAGGCCACGCTCGGACTGGAGCAGGAGGTCGATGGCCTGGGCATGCTCGCCGCGTGCACTCTTGACCGCCCCCAATGAGCGCAACGCAAAGAAATAGGTGTCCGAAGCAGTCTCACCCATGGACCGCATGGATTGGATCAGTTCGCTGGCAACCGTGTGTGCCTCGTCGAATTCGCGGGCGACAAGCAACTGGTCGGCCAAATGTGCACGGATCTTCCAGCGCAGGGGCTGTGCGGCATTCGCCGAACTCCGATCCGCTTCGCGCAAGCGCTGCACCGCGGCACCATTGTCACCCAGCTCGTAGTCGAGCATGGCGCGATCGGTTTGTGTTTGTGCCAGCAAGTCGGCATCCACCAGGCCTTCGGCATACAGGGCCAGGGCGCTATCCAGGGAAACCTTGGACTGCTCAAGGAATCCGCGGGCCAACTGGGCGCGGCCGATCAGCAACAACATTTCCGCCTGCAGCAAGGGGCGATCAGCCAATTGGCTGTGCACGCGATCGGCGCCCAGGCGCAGCAGATCCGAGGCCGGTGGATCCGCACCGCCGGTGCGGGTCGGATCGGCAGATTGCAGGATGTCTACCAGCAACCCCTTCACGGCCACGGCGCGCTCGGCCTCGAATTGTGCACGGCGGGCCTGCCACAGCGTGGCAGCGACGCCAGCCAGCAACAGCACGAGCAAACCCGATGTGGCAGCCACGCCAAGACGATGGCGAGAGATGAATTTGCGCAAGCGATAGCTGCGGCTGGGTGGCGTAGCCAACACCGGCTTGCCGTGCAGCCAACGCTGCAAATCGGCGCTGAACGCATCGACCGAGGCGTAGCGGTTCGCCGGATCAGCGGCCAGTGCCTTCATCAACACCGGGTCGAGATCCTTGAGCAGGGCCAAGCGGTGTCGGCTCGAAGCCTGCGCCTGGCGCGCAGCGGCCTGCGACGGCAAGGTGATATCCGCCGAATCGGCGCCGCGCGGAGGCTGGCCGGTGAGCAGGCGATAGAGCAGTGCGCCCAGGCCATGCACGTCGACCGCAGTGGTCACCGATTCGCCGCTGTGCTGTTCCGGTGCGGCATATCCGGGCGTCAAGGCGCGCCATTGGGTGACCGTGGCGTGATCGACCTCGTTGAGCAGGCGCCCAATGCCGAAGTCCAGCAGATGCACCTGGCCTTCCGCATCGACCAGCACATTGGAAGGTTTGATGTCGCGATGGATGACCAGGCTGCGGTGCGCGGATGCAACCGCTCCGGCCACCTGCAGGAACAGATGCACGGTGGCGCGCGTGTCCAGCGCATGTTCGTCACACCAGCGGCTGATGTGCACGCCGTCGACCAGGGGCATGGCCAGCCAGGGCGTGCCATCGTCGGTGATGCCGGTGTCGAGCAGTCCAACGATGTGGGGATGTCGCAGGCGCGCGAGGATGCGGGTTTCGCCGCGGAAGCTTTCGGCACCGTGTCGGCTCAGCGATGCTACGGTCAGCACCTTGAGGGCAACTTCCTGATTGACCGCACCATCCACACGACGTGCACGATAGACCACGGCCATGCCGCCGCGACCGAGTTCCTCGCCGATCTCCCAATGACCCAGGCGTCGGCCGCGCATGGGCACCGGTTCCAGCCCGCGCGCGGGTGTTGCTGTTGCAGACAAGACCGGATCCTCGTGGTCGAGCCAGGTCTGCTTGCGGGTGCTGGCCAGCATGCGCAGCAGATGTTCGCGCACCGCTTCCGGTGCCGTCAGGGATTCGAGGCGCCGCGCGCGCTCTTGTGCATCAAGCTCGATCAGTTCGGCGAACAGGCGGTCCGCGTGCTGCCAGGCTGAACGGTCCGCAGCGTCCATGCGGATTCAATCCAATTGCGCCAGCAACAAGGCGCGGGCGCGTTGCCAATCGCGATTGACGCTGCGCAGGGATCGACCGCTGGTGTCGGCAACCTGCTGAAGAGTCAGCCCGGCAAACACGCGCAATTCCACCAATTCACGCAGGCTGCCGTCGATCTCATCCAGCCGATCAAGGGCAACGTCGAGATCGAGCACTTCGGGCTGGTCGCCATCGATACCCTCCGCGTGCGAGAGGGTCAGTGGCTCGATGCCGCCGCCGCGCTTGTCGGCACTGCGCGAGCGCGCGCGGTCGACCAGGATCTGGCGCATCGCGCGCGCTGCACAGGCAAAGAAATGCTTGCGATCGGTCAGGCTGAGTTGTGCGGCTTCGCTGAGCTTGAGGTAGGACTCGTGCACCAGTGCGGTGGCACTGAGGGTGTTCTCGCCAGGCTGGCTGGCCAGCCGCGCAGCGGCCAAGGCGCGCAGTTCCGCATAGACGCGTTCGAATACGGCATCCAGCGACGCGTTGTCGCCGGACTGCGCCGCGCGCAGCAGTTCGGTGATCTCGCTCATGCCCGTAATCAGGTTCAGGCAAACAGGTGAGCATGATACGCGAGCGCCCCGCATCCGGCGAAATCCGCGCCGCCCGCGCGCGCTTTGAGTCGCTCGCACAGGCGGCTTCGTGAAGGATGGGTCGATGTGCGGTATCGAATCCAAATCCCACCTCGGCTGCAAACGTCCTCACCGGGGACACAATCGGAGAACAGTGCGAATTCGTGCCACGATCATCAATCAGACGCAACGCGCAGTTCGGTTCAAATGGCGCGTCGCGGTTTCGGCCCGAATGCAGGTCGGTTCAAGCGGCACAGCCGCGGAACCGACGATGCGAGGAAGGGATGATTTTTTGCGCTGCCGCAAATGAAATAGGCCGGCATTGCCGGCCTTTTTCGCGGAGCATGTTTTCCGGGTTACTTCAGGCCGCGGAACTCCAGCAGGGGCTCCACGCTGGGATCCTTGCCGCGGAAGTTGCGATACATCATGGCCAGTTCTTCGCTGTTGCCGCGCGAGAGCACCTGGTTGCGGAAGGTGTCGCCGTTTTCGCGGGTCAGGCCACCATGCTCCTTGAACCACTGGAAAGCATCGTGATCGAGCACTTCGCTCCACAGGTAGGCGTAGTAGCCGGCTGAGTAGCCGCCACCCCAGATGTGCGCGAAGTAAGGCGTCTTGTAGCGCGGCGGCACTTCGGCCATGTCGACCTTGAAACGCTTGAGCGCATCGGTCTCGAACGCATTGACATCCTGCAACGGGGCATCGGCACCGAGCTGGTGCCAGGCCTGGTCGAGCAATGCGGCGGCGAGGTATTCGACCGTGCCATAGCCCTGGTTGAAGGCGCGCGCCTTGACGATCTTGTCGACCAGTGCCTGCGGCATCGGCTCGCCGGTCTGGTTGTGCTTGGCATAGTTGGCAAACA